>JBIOVE010000224.1:0-3375 GCA_044867565.1 Candidatus Udaeobacter sp.
GAAAGTCTTGCCCTGAGCGAAGTCGAATGGGTCGAGGAATCTCTTACTGTTTCTTGATAACCTTTGATTATCTCAAGCAGCTCTCGGAATTTGTCCTTCGCTAAAATGAGAGGTTCTTCGACTGCGTCCCGCTTCGCTCCATTCTGCTCAGAATGACAGAAAAATGACCCCCCTGGTTCAACTTGTCGAGGTAAGCAAGCGCTACGCGGACGTTCCTGCCCTGCATTCGACAAATCTTTCGATCGAGCATGGCAAAACGACGGTGTTGATCGGACCAAGTGGTTGCGGCAAATCGACGCTGCTGCGGCTCATCATCGGACTAATCTCGCCGGATTCTGGCACGATCGCTTTCGACGGCTCACTGATCACGCCCGCTAACATCGAAATGCTGCGTCACCGAATCGGTTACGTCATTCAGGAAGGCGGTCTGTTTCCGCATTTGACGGCGCGCGCAAATATTCTCTTGATGGCGCGCTACCTCGGAAAATCCCACGAGGAAATGCGTACGCGACTTCTCCAACTCTGCGAGCTGACAAGATTTTCGGACAATTTGCTCTCGCGATATCCCATTGAGCTTTCCGGCGGTCAGCGTCAACGCGTCAGCTTGATGCGCGCGTTGATGCTTTCGCCCGAACTGCTGCTCCTCGACGAACCTCTGGGCGCACTCGATCCATTAGTCCGTGCTTCTTTGCAAAAAGATCTAAAAGAAATTTTCGCGCGCTTGCGGCAAACAGCCCTCTTCGTCACTCACGATCTGGTGGAAGCCGCTTATTTCGGTGATGAAATCGTGCTAATGAATGAAGGCCGCATCGCGCAACAAGGTTCGCTTGCCGATCTGCGCGAAAAGCCAGCGAATGATTTCGTCCGCGAATTCATCAATTCGCAGCGTGCCCTTGTGTTCACATGAAATCCCTGCCGTTTTCCTCAAGGAGCGGCGGTCTCCAGTCCGCCGCCGCGCGGGGGCGACTTGGAAGGCGCCCCTCCTTGTTAATCGCCGCACTGTTTCTTCTGAGTGTAATCTCCGCATCCGCCGATCCAGTCATCGTCGGCTCGAAAAAATTTACCGAATCCTATGTGCTCGGCGAGATTGCGAAACACACTTTAACCGCCGCTGGCATTCCAGCGGAACATCGCCAAGGCATGGGCGGCACAATCATCCTTTGGCAGGCACTGCGCGGTGGACAAATTGACGCCTACCCGGAATACACGGGGACGATTGCGCAGGAGGTTCTGAAAACGGACCGCGAATTATCGCTCGATGAAATTCGCGATGCGCTTGCGAAATTCGGCATCGGTATTAGCGAGCCACTCGGGTTCAACAACACTTACGCCCTCGTCATGCGTCGCAGCGAAGCGCAGCGACTCGGCCTGCGCACAATCAGCGATCTGCGAAATCATCCCGAGCTAAAGATCGGACTGACACATGAATTTTTAGATCGGCATGATGGATGGCAGCCATTGCGCGCACGTTACGGGCTTCCACAACCAAACGTGATCGGCATCGACCACGCGCTCGGCTACACCGCGCTCAAAAACGGCTCGATTGATGTCAAAGATGCTTATTCGACGGATGCGAAAATTGGCGAGTACGATCTCATCACTCTTGAAGACGATCTGCAATTTTTTCCGCGCTATGACGCAGTGTTTTTATATCGGCTGCCATTGCCAGCATCGACTATCAACGCGCTGCGCAAGCTCGAAGGGACGCTGGACGAGACGCGCATGATCCGGTTGAACGCTGAAGCGGAACGCACAAAAAACTATACGCGCGCGGCAAATTTATTTTTCCAAAACGATGCATCGACTGCTGCAACTGGCGAAACCTTTATCCACAAACTAAAACGCTGGACGCTGCGCCACCTTGAACTCGCCGGAATCTCCTTATTCCTCTCGGTGCTCATTGGTGTTCCGCTTGGCATTTTCGCAAGTCGCGGTGGCATGATCGGACAGGCCATTCTTGGTTTTACCGGAATGGTGCAAACGATTCCTTCGCTCGCTCTGCTGGCATTGCTTGTGCCGTTGCCCTTTTTTGGGATTAGCGTTCGCACGGCCATTGCCGCGCTTTTCCTTTACGGATTGCTGCCAATTGTGCGCAATACCGCGAGCGGCTTGCAGGATATTCCACGAGCTTTGCGCGAATCGGCTGTTGCGCTTGGACTCCGGCCGATGACGCGGCTCTGGCAAATTTATATGCCGATGGCATCGCGTTCGATCCTGGCTGGAATCAAAACCAGTGCAGTGATCAACGTAGGAACCGCGACGCTTGCAGCGCTGATCGGCGCGGGCGGTCTCGGTGAGCCGATCTTAAGTGGACTGAATTTAAACGATCATGTAACGATCTTGGAGGGTGCGATCCCGGCGGCGTTACTCGCTTTGTTTGTGCAATGGAGTTTCGATCTTCTCGATCGTGTTTTGATTCCCAAAGGCCTGCGCCTGTAGAAACACCAAGATCCAACGTATTCGCGATCAAACTAATTCGCCGCGGGCGAACAGGTTCAAACGAAATTTCTAGAACTTTACGCGCGCCGCAATGACATGCGCGGACAGGTCAGGTGCGATCATATTTCGTTCACAACGCCACCGCGCATGCAGTTCGCCTCTCCCTTTCCCAAAGGGAGAGGATCAAGGTGAGGGTTTCTGTTGTTGCCGCTCCTGCAGCGCAAACCAGATCGCTCGCAAAACGCTGTCGAGTTCCTTGCGAACTTGATGATTCCAGAACCGCAGCACAATGATCTCACTCACGAGCAAGCGAGTCCGATCGCATTCGATCGCGAATCTCACTCGCACGACAGTTATGTCCGCCTCCGTCTAATTCGATCGCAAGCTTTACAGCCGGACAATAGAAATCCAGGATGTAATGGTCGAACGGATGTTGGCGGCGAAATTTGTAGCCCGCAAAATTTCGGTTTCGTAGGTGGCGCCAAGGAATGCGCTCGGCGCCGGTGGCCTTCTTTCTTAACAAGCGAGCGCGGTTCACAAACGTGATATTCTAATCACGGCGCTGTTTTTCCGAAAGCACCGTCAACCATCCCCTCACCTCAATCCTCTCCCCGCAGCGAGGAGAGGCGGAATGTGAGAATCGTCATCGCTCCCTACACGTCGGTGACCTGGGATGCGAAAGATTTAAACGACAATGTCTGGGTGTGTTTGCCTAGAATCTATGACGTTCCAATCTAAGTCTTCAAGCTCGGAGGTTTCTCTGCGATTACATCTTGGATTTTTTCCGCGCCCGAGCGTTTATTAAGGTGAATGCCAATTGCGTCGGTCAACCCAGCCACGGGCGAAAAGCTGAAAGAGTTTCCAGCTTTCAGCGATAGCGAAATCGAGAAACGGCTCAAGCACGCCGAACATGCGTTTGCGCATCATCGGCGACGT
>JBIOVE010000225.1:0-4076 GCA_044867565.1 Candidatus Udaeobacter sp.
GCCCTCTTGCTTACGCCCGAACGCCGCCATCTCGCTCAAAAATGGATCTGGCTCGGCGGATTAATCGCGCTGGCGCTGGCGTTGCCAAACGTCATTTGGCAGATTCGGCATCATTGGCCCACCTGGGAGCTGTTGCGCAACATCGCGCAGAGCAACAAGAATGTCGTGCTCACGCCTGCGCAATTCATGGTGCAACAAGTCCTCATCATGAATCCGGCCACGCTCCCGTTGTGGCTCGGCGGGCTCATCTGGCTATTCGTTTCGCGCGACGGCCGCCGCTACCGCGTCATCGCCATCGCTTATCTGATCACGCTCGCCGAGTTCATTGTGATGCACGGAAAACATTACTATCTCGCGCCCGTCTATCCGATGCTCTTCGCCGCTGGCGGCATTGGGGTCGAGCGGCTCTTCAGCGTTCGATTGCAATGGCTCAAGCCGGCATTGCTTGCCGCGATGATCGCACTGGCCGCGCTGCTCGCTCCGACGATAATGCCGATTTTCTCGCCAGAACAATTGGTCGCGTACATGAAAGCGATTCATTTTGAACCGCCGCGCACCGAGACTTCGCACACCGCGGCGTTGCCACAGCTTTTCGCCGATCAATTCGGTTGGGAAGAAATGGTCCGCTCAGTCGCAAGGGCCTATGGGAATCTTTCGCCCGACGACCAGAAGCGGGTTGCGATTTTCTGCCAAAATTACGGCGAAGCTGGCGCGATCGACTTTTTCGGAGCCAAGCTCGGACTGCCGCCCGCAATTTCCGGCCATCAAAATTATTTTCTCTGGGGCCCACGCGATTACACGGGTGAGGTTCTCCTCGTCCTCGATAGAGGCGCCGACGACGCACGGCAGCAATTCGAATCAGTCGAAGACCTGGGCCAAATCGAGAGCAGCCGCTGGGCAATGCCGTGGGAGCAACGGAATCACATTTACCTCTGTCGCCGTCTCAAGGGCAGCGTGCGCGATCTCTGGCCAAAAGTAAAAGAGTGGCTGTGAAATTATGAATTGGGCTCTCTTCGCTCTGTCGATCGCAGCGGTCATGACTGCGATATGGATCGTTGTGCTAGCCAAAAGTCGGCGCTCGTTCATGTCGATCTATGTTTCCTTCGCCTTTTTGCTGCTCGCGGCGATGAACTCAGCCGCGCCGATTCGCGGATATGTCGACCCAAACTACGTCGGCTACGGCTTTGGTCTGCTGCACGCCGCTAAAGGGTTGTCCGTGACATTGATGGCAGGCGGCGTCTTTTTGATTTCGGCCGTCTCTGCGCTGTTCGCCGCGCGAAACCGGGGTGGTCCTGGGATGTGGATCGTGGCTGTCGCTTGTTCTGCCTTCGCGGTAATTCAAGGATGGCCCTGGCTGGAAGGTGTGCTCCACGACCCCGCTGGGAACGCGATCCAGTTCGGCGAGTATCTAACCATTCCCGGTTTGGCTGCCAGTGCGCTGCTCGGCGCGGTTCTGGTGGTGCCCTTCGTTCTCGGGGCACCTTGGGCCGCGCGCCGCGACCTCGGGCGGGAATGCTAGTTCTCGTATCGCGAAACGGTCACTTTGCCAGCTCGTACAAATACTCGACGTAGGACATTGTCGCGCCATCCATTCCATGAATCTTGGGATTCGACGATTCGATCACGAAATATTCGTCAGGCGCATGTGCGCCGCTGCCGTGGCCGAGACCAAAGTGTCCGGCCGGTTTATTCAGCGGTGCGCCGGTGAAAACATAGCCCGGCCATGAGCCTGCGCTCCGCGGCAAGATGATTGGATCGATCCCGGAATTTTTCAGAACCGCGATTTGCGATTTGATCAGGCCGCTATCGGCCGACGTGCTGTTCGGATCGTAACCGCCCGTCATGTTGACATCGATATCGCCGAAGCCGCGCTTGGCCAGATGCGCCTTCAACGCTGCGAGCGCGTCCGTCGCCGTCATATTTGGCACGAGACGCAAATCCAATTTCGCCACAGCCTTGTGCGGCAAAATCGTTTTGCCACCGGGACCGGTATAACCGCCGACCAGTCCCTCGATGTTTACCGTTGGCTGCCACTGCAATCGTTCGAGCGCCTGCTGCCACGGCAGATCATTGATCCAATGCTTCACGCTCAAACGCTTCTTCTCCGCCGCCTCGCTGCGCCGTTTAGCTGCATCTGCAATCATCGTTTTCTCCTCAGCACTGAGGGGACGCGGCTTTGGATAGTTGTCGATCGTGATCTCGTTGCCGTCCCCTGAAGTCAGCGTATTCAATGCTTTGACCAAATGCCAGGCCGGGCTGTCCACCATCGCTTTCAGGGATGAGTGAATGTCTTTCGCCGGACCGCGTCCCCACTTTTCGCCGGTCGACGTTAGCTCGACTTCGATCACGCCTTTCGCGCCTAGCGTTAACGTCACCGTTCCATCCGGATCTTGTTCGGCCGACGGAATGAAAACGCCTTCACATTTTGCCAGCGCCGCCTGCACTTCCGGCTTGTGCACGATCTGCGGAAAATGCGGCGAGCCGATCTCTTCCTCGCCCTCCGCCACGAACGCGAGGTTCACCGGCAACTTCTTTCCGGCCGCGCGAATCGCATGCAACGCCGCGAGAAATGCCGCTTCCGGCCCTTTCTGGTTCACCGCCCCGCGGCCGATGATCACCTTGCCGAAATCTGGTTTGTCCACAATCGCGGCATCCGTCGGCGGCGAGGTCCATTCCTCCGGATCGAACTGCTTCACATCGTACATGAAATAAATGCCAATAGTTTTCTGCGCGCCCGCATCGAGCGTGGCAAAAACTCCCGGCTTGCCGTCGGTCGGCACTTGCACCGCCTGATCGAAGTCTGCATCACGCAGCAGCTTGATCATGTAGTCCGCGCCTTCCGGATACCCGCGGTCTTCCGCCGCGATCGACACCTGATGAATCCAATCCTGCAGCCGCTTCACCGATCCATCGTGCTGCTTCGCGATCTGCGCCTTGATATCAGCGAAATCATCTTGCGCCGCTCGCGCCCGCTGACTCCAGCCGAGCATTGCCACCGCTGCGATCGCCGTTATGAAAAAGTTTCGCCAATTCATGCTTCTTAAATGGCTGCGCGGCTTACCGCTGGCAAGTATCACTTTCGCTTTGAAGTCTTTGCTCGGAACCGCAAACCCAGCTTTGAGATGCGGCGGTCGAGAAGTTGCTCGTTGCTCAAATTGATGCCAATCGGCAGCTCTCATTTCGCGCACGGCATCACTGCACGAGGCGCCGATCCGCGAAGTCATGAGGCCGGAAGGCGTTAATCAGGGAGGCGAATCACGATGCTGGACTTCCACGATCGTGTCGCCTTCCGGAGGCGTGCAACGGATTTGCAGGGCGCGTTTCTTCAGGATGGCATCACGCAGCAGCTTCACAATCTGTTCATAGATTGGGCTTGCCTTGAAGAGCCTGTAAAAGCGGGCGGACTCCAGGAAAACCACTTCGACATGGTCTGCCCCTGGGGGCTCGCGGATGTGCGCCGGCGTCATCGCGCGGAAGGCGCGCTTCGCATGGCTCTGTGGTTGCGGCTTCCCCATCTCAGAACGTACGTGCTAAGCGCCGGGCGGCTACGGACAGGTTATCCCACTATGGTAATTCGTGAGCGTGGCATCGGTTTGGGCGTAGGTGTCGTCGGTGACGAACTGCGTACCCTGGTAGTTCGCTGGCCCATACGCCGAGCCCGGCTGTATCGAGTACATTGAGACTTTGGCGTTCGCGCTGCAATTTTTGTTTTCTTGCGCGGAGAGCCACGTGCTCAGCAGGACCGGCTTGTCGAACATGCCCGGATCAATGACCATGGCCAGCGTGATCTTGAAAGATATCTTCAGTTTGCCGAACGCGGGAATAGTGATGCTCACGCGGATGAGCGGCGCAACGTGATACCACCACGTCACGCAGCAGCCACCCCACTTGTCGGCTTTCACCGCAAGCGTGTCGTAATTTTGGTTGGCAAAACTGAACACTTTCTCGCAGCAGTAGCCGTATTTCCGGGTGATGATCCAGCGCATTTTGTGTGCGCGGGCATAGCAGCCGTCAATCACATACTGGAACGGGATGCACGGTGAAATGTCGTACGGGCCCGGCAAGTGGCAGGACTG
>JBIOVE010000226.1:0-8260 GCA_044867565.1 Candidatus Udaeobacter sp.
AGCCACGTTTACGGCTAAAGGCAGGAGTTTTTACGAATATTTGAATGTTCACCGTCACCGATTGTCTCATTCCTACCTAAATGTCGATCTTGTCTCATCATCTTGCGTTTCATCCTGAAGTCTGCCAAGGTGGTAAACCTCTTTTTCACCGATGAAGTCACCTTTCCAACGATCACTGGCGTTTTGCGCCATCCTTTTGGTGGCCGCCATCGCGGTTCCGCCAGCCGTCGCGACATCGAGGGAGACGATCGCCATGTCGGTGGGACGGCTTTTGGAGGAAGGCCATTACACCCGTCAGAAACTGAATGAGGACGTCTCGAAAAAATTCCTTCAGACATACCTGGAGCTGCTCGATTTCAGCCACCTGTTTTTTACCCAAAAGGATGTCGATGAAATCAATGCGAGATATGGCAACTCAATCGCGGGCGACGTTCTTCTCGGCACGCTGAAACCTGCTTACGAAATTTACGATCTCTACGCGAAACGCGTTGACGAGCGTGTCGCTAAAATAAAGGATTTTTTGAAGCAACCGACCGATTTCAAGAGCGACACTGCCATTGAGCTCAGCCGCCAAAAATCGCCCTGGCCGAAAGATGAGGCGGAAGCCGATCAACTCTGGCGCGGCCGGATTACGAACGAGCTATTACAGGAACAGCTAAGCGAACATCCGATCGAACCCGCGCCGCAACTGGTTGCGCGCCGTTATGATCGCCTCGCTCGTAACGTCCACGAGCAGGACAAGAACGAGCAAATGAAGCTTTTTCTCGACGCGCTCGCCCAAACGTACGACCCGCACTCCGAATACCTGAGCAAAGCGGACATGAAAAACTTCAGCATTAACATGGGTCTCTCGCTCGTGGGCATTGGCGCCATGCTTCGCTCGGAGGATGGCTACGCAAAAATAGAGAGTCTTGTTCCCGGCGGACCCGCGCAAACGGATGGACGATTGAAAGTCGGCGATCGGATTACTGCCGTCGCGCAGGGCCCGGCTGAGTTTGTCGATGTTCGCGAGATGCGGCTGGACAAAGTCGTCGAGATGATTCGCGGTAAGAAAGGCACACGCGTGCGCCTGCTCGTGATTCCGTCGGATGCAACCGATCCTTCCCGCCGGAAAAATGTCGAACTGGTGCGCGATGAAATTAAGCTGAAAGATCAGGAAGCGCGGGCGGACATCATTATCAGGAAAGATGAAAACGGCGATCCCGTAAAGCTCGGCTGGCTTACGCTCCCCTCCTTTTACGCAGACATGGATAAGCACCAGAAGAGCACCACGCGCGATGTGCTGGCGCTGCTCAAACGTCTTAAGAAAGAAAACATCGCTGGACTGGTTATCGATCTTCGGCGAAATGGCGGCGGCTCATTGGAGGAAGCGCTCTCGCTCACCGGCTTGTTTTTGAAATCGGGCCCGATCGTCCAAACAAAGGATTATAATGGAAGCATAAGGATCTCCTCCAATCCGGCCCCTGGCATCGCTTATTCCGGCCCGCTCGTGGTCTTGACCAGCCGGCAAAGCGCGTCGGCGAGCGAAATTTTTGCGGCTGCTCTCCAGGATTACGGACGCGCTGTGATCGTCGGTGACAAGAACACGTTTGGTAAAGGAACGGTGCAGACGATTCTCCCGATTGGCCGGTTCGCTTCCCTGCTCGGAAGCCAGTCCGACGAGGACGGGGCATTGAAGTTGACCATCCAGAAATTTTATCGCGTCGCTGGTGGTTCGACGCAGCTTCACGGCGTGGCCTCCGATATTGTGCTGCCGAGCTTGAGTGATCTGCCGGAATTCGGCGAAGACGCACTGAAGAGTCCCCTTCCTTACGACGAAGTGCCCAAGGCGAAATTTACAAAGTGGTCCGATACGCATTCGCTGTTTATCGATCAATTGAAGCGACGCTCGGAAGATCGCATTAAAACCGATCCGGAATTTCACTACGTGATCGAGGACATCGATCGGTTGCGTCGCAAGATCGACGATAATCGAATTTCGCTGAACGAAGATGCCCGGAAAAAGCAGCTTGCGGACGATAAGCTGCGCAAAGAAATCCGTTCGAAAGATCGCCTGGCACGGAACCAGGAAGAACCGCGCATTTACCGTCTGACGCTAGACACAGTGGATAAACCGAATCTTCAATTAATCATGTATCCCGGAAAACTGGCCGAGGCGAAGAAAAACGGAGTTGCGCCGAAGGTTGACCCTGAATCTGCTGCCCCGGATGCGGATACGGATTTGGTTGCTGGCGTCGGCGGCGCGGACGACACCAAAGAACCTGCTATCGATCCCGAGCGTGACGAGACGTTGAATATTCTGGCCGATCTAGTCGATCTTTCGCGCGGACCCAAGACAGCCAGCGCAAACGTTGACAATACGTCGCCCGCCCAGCGGCCGTAACGTCTCCGGGGAGCACAGGCTGCCAGCCTGTAGTTCGCGGCAGGTTGCCGCGGAAGGGTTCATCGCCACCAGAATGGCGGCGGTGGCGCAAAGCGCGGATCAAAAGCTGGGCGATAGCGCGGGTCTGCAAATCGACTGCGGCCTCTCATCGACGTAGATCGCGCTTGGCCCCAATAACGGCCGACGGGTGTCCTGCCAAAAACGGTGACCGGAGTTCCGACGCCGACCGAATTGAAGAACGCAATTGCGTACTGTTCCGGCATGCGGACACAACCATGCGAGGCAGGATAGCCCGGCAAGTATCCCGCGTGCATTCCGTCGGCTCCGTTGAATCGCATGAAGTAGTGCATCGGTGCGGGGATAAATTTTCCTCCGCGAGGAACCGGCATGTCCGCATCGGCGTCAGCCATGATGGTGTTTCCGCGCGCACCGACGATTTTGCCATATATGCTCGAGTGGTGAGAGCGTTCCTTCTCCAGAATCTTGAAGGAACCGGGTCTGGTGAGATACCCGTAACGGCCGCTTGAAATTGGCGACGTCAAGACCGGGCGGCCATTCTGCAGAAGATAAGCGGTCTGTTCCTCCAAATCGATCTCAACTGAAGTGCCGGTGTTTTGGCCGAAAATACGCGCAAGCATGAAAAGCAAGGCAGTCATAGCCAAGCCGAATACCCGGAACACGTTCACAAATTACTTAACCCCCGCGAACGGTAAAAGTCTCAGAGCGCAATCGGCGCGCCGTCTTCTGTAGCGGCAGCCGTGTCGGCTGCTTCTTTTGGTTCGCAGGCGCCACGCCTGCCTCTACCGTGCCGCTACACCGCGATGGGGGCCCTGATCGCTGGATGTGGGTCGTAACCGATGAGTTCAAAATCCTCGAATTTGAAGTCGTGGATGTTCTTGACCGCGGGATTCAACTGCATCCGTGGCAAAGGTCGATAATCGCGAGAAAGCTGTTCGCGCGCTTGCTCGAGATGATTTCGGTACAGATGCAAATCGCCGAATGTGTGGACGAACTCACCGGGCTTTAAATCACACACCTGCGCGATCATTAGCGTGAGCAATGCATATGAGGCGATATTAAACGGGACGCCGAGAAAAAGATCGGCGCTGCGCTGGTAAAGCTGGCAACTCAACTCGTCATTCTGCACGTAAAATTGGAAGAGCACATGACATGGCGGCAGCGCCATGTTGCCGATCTCAGCCGGATTCCATGCGCTCACGATTAGTCGCCGGCTCTGTGGATTCGATTTGATCTGCGCGATGACGTTGTCGATCTGATCGACGCGCACACCGTTCTCGCCGCGCCAATCTCGCCATTGCGC
This sequence comes from Candidatus Udaeobacter sp., assembly GCA_044867565.1. Lineage (GTDB taxonomy): Bacteria > Verrucomicrobiota > Verrucomicrobiia > Chthoniobacterales > UBA10450 > Udaeobacter. The sequence continues at coordinate 3,705 of JBIOVE010000226.1, forward strand.
GCCGTAAACGCGGCCGAGATCGCCATTTTCGTCCGCCCATTCGTCCCAGATCGTGACGCCGTGTTCGTTCAAATAACGAACGTTCGTATCGCCGCGCAGGAACCAGAGCAGCTCGTAAACGATCGATTTGAGATGCAGTTTTTTGGTGGTGAGCAGCGGGAACGATTCCCGTAAATCAAACCGTGCTTGCGCGCCGAAGATCGACAATGTGCCGGTGCCGGTGCGATCGCTTCGCGGCTCGCCTCGTTCGAGCACGAGCCGGAGGAGATCATGATAGTGGCGCACGCGAGAAATTATCGCAGCAATGACATTCGCCAAAACGAAAAAGCATTTCTGAATCGGCTATTGTAGACGTTTGGCTCGCGCCGCCGAAGCCCTTTGGCGCGCAGGAGGCTGCGAAACGCGGTGCCGAGATGCCAGGCTCAAGCGACAGCCACAGACTACGCCGCCACTTCGCTGGTTGCCACCACCAGTTCCTTATAAAGCTCTTCGTAGCGTTGCGCCGATCCCTTCCAGGAAAAATTACGCGCCATCGCCCGCTTCATGAGTTTCGCCCAAACTTCACGGCTATGGAAAATTTCCCGCGCGCGTTTGATCGCATCCCAGAAAGCCTCAGTTGAATATTCATAACAAAGAAAACCGTAACCGCTATCCGTTGCCGGGTCGTAATCCTCGATGATCTCCTGAATGCCGCCGATCGCCCGCGCGACCGGGAGAGCGCCATATTTCAAGTTGTACATCGCACTCAGACCAGCCGGTTCGAAGCGCGACGGAATTAGGCTGATATCCATGCCTGCTTCAATCAGGTGCGCGAGCTTATCGTCGTAATCCTTTTGGTACGCGAATTTCCCCGGAAATTTTCTCGCCGCGATGGCCAGAGCAGTTTCATAGGCCGGATCGCCTTCGCCGAGAATAATCAGGCGGACGTCATCCCAGAGCAGCCGATCAAGAAGCGGCATAAGAATCTCGAACCCTTTTTCCTCAACAACGCGAGTCACCATCCCAAAGACCGGTCCGCGCGGGGGGGACGCGAGCTTCATTTCTTTCAGCAACGCGTCGCGGCACACCCGTTTTCCCCGAAGTTTTCTCGCGTCATAATGTTCCGGAAGCAGGCGATCGGAGGCCGGGTTCCATCGTGTGTAATCCGCTCCATGCAAGATCGCCGTGAGCCGATGCGCATTCTCGCGCAGCACCACGTCAAGACCATGGCCGCCGGCCGGCGTCTGTATTTCGCGCCGATAACGTTCGCTTACCGTTGTGATCTTGTCGGTATACAGAATTCCGCCCTTGAGAAGATTCAGCCGACCAAAAAACTCGACGCCATGGAGAGTGAAAAATCGTTCCGATAGATTCGTGAGTCTGAAATCGAGTCCCCAGAAACTGCCCTGATCGGCGACATGATGAATCGTCAACACCGTTGCGAACGGCAGGTTGTGTGCGCGCACAAAAACCGGCACCAGCGCGGCCGGCCAATCGTGCACGTGCAGAATTTGCAATGACGGCGTCAATCGCCGTGCGAGTTCCAACGCCGCCTTACAAAAGAAAATGAATCGTGCTGCGTTATCTTCATAAGGCTGGCCGTGCTCGCCGTAAATTCCCGGGCGATCAAAAAACTCTTCACAACGAACCAGAAACAACTGCACGCCGCTTGCGCTTCGCCCCTCGAGATATTTGGCGACGTAAGTTTTGTCGCCCACCCGTACATCGACAGTCACACCTGTATTCTCTGCATCAAATTCTGGGTTCTCTCGGATTTCGCGGTAGAACGGCAGCACGACACTGACGTCATGACCCCGTTTGCGCAGTTCGCGTGGCAGCGCGTCCATCACATCGACAAGCGCCCCTGCCCGCTGCAACGGCGGTCCCTCCGCGCTGATCATCAGAATTCTCATTCAGTGTTCGATATTTTCTTCAGTCCTAATTCCCCTGCGCATACTCCCGCTTGACCCAGTCGAGCGCTTCTTCGCGCGTGCGCAGGTTTCCTTCGAGCTGTCGCGTTTCCACTGCCTCAAGAATTTCGCCAAACTTTGGGCTCGGCTTTAGACCGAGCGCGATCAAATCGTCCCCGCGCACTAGCGGCGGCGGAATAATTGGCTCATTCGCGAATTCTTCACGTTTCCGCAGGAGGAAGTCGTAATTATCAAGCATGCCATGACTGCCCTCGCAATCGACCCGATGCAACTCGAGCTCGTCCTCGAACGTCGGTCGCGCCATAAAGCGCTTTAACTTCGCCACTCGCATTTTCGGCACATCTTTGAAAACCATGTGCTGGCGTACCATCTCGACCGTGGCCTCGATTTCAGCGCCGGAAAATCGCAAACGTCGCATGATATCTTCGGTCATTTCCGCACCGAGACGATCATGCCCGCTGAAACGAATCCGTCCGGTTTCGTCCACCGTTGCGGTGCGCGGTTTGGCCACATCGTGAAGCAACACGGAGAAAACGAGCGGCACAGAAACTTTTTCCGGAAGAAATTGCAGCATCAATCGCGTGTGCGCAAAAACGTCTCCCTCGGGGTGAAATTGCTCCGGCTGTTTGCAACCTTTCATGACGTCGAGCTCCGGCAGAATGGCGCGCATCAGTCCGCTGGCATCGAGCAAATCCCAGCCGCGTGTTCTGTTCGGCGAAAGAAAAATGCGCATCAGTTCGTCGCGAATTCGTTCCGCGCTGATCTCATTGATCGAAGCCGCATTTGCGAACAGCGCGCCCCACGTTTGCTTGTCGATCTCGTATTCAAGCACGGTGGCGAAGCGCACCGCGCGCAGCATTCGCAGGCGGTCCTCCGCGAAACGCTGTGCCGGATCGCCGATCGCGCGCACCAGTTTCGCCGCGATGTCAACATGGCCGCCGACGAAATCGATCACTTTCGCCGCGACCGGGTCGTAAAACATCCCGTTGATTGTGAAATCGCGGCGTCTTGCATCTTCCTCCGGCGACGAAAAATGGACGGCACTCGGGTGCCTGCCATCGATATATGCATCATCAGAACGGAACGTCGCCACTTCGAATTGGAACCCGTTTTCCACTACGAGGATCACGCCAAAATGCGCTCCGACCGCGTAGGTGCGCGGAAAAAGTTTCTGAACAACTTCCGGTTTGGCGTCCGTGGCGATATCGAAATCTTTCGGAGTCTGGCCGCGGACGATGTCGCGCACGCAACCGCCAGCGAAGTAAGCGATATGACCGCTATCACGCAAACGCGCGGCAACATCGCGCGCCGTCTTTTCCATAGGCGAAATATCTCTGCCGGATCTTTTCATGTTACGCCGCCTACTGTAGCGGCGGTCTATGACCGTCGCATTATCAATAACACCGACACGGCAGGCGAAGTGCTTGCCCTAAACGTTCTCGGGTCGCGCTGCAGGCCTTTTACCCTGCCAAAATGAATGAATAATAAACAAGACGACCGCAATGGAGATGCATGAATCGGCGACATTGAAGGCCGGCCAGGGATCCGCGTGAGGGATATGCAGATTGAAAAGAAGGAAATCGATCACGTGCCCGTAAACAAGGCGATCAGTAAGGTTGCCAAGAATGCCAGCGAGCAGGAGAGCAAGCGACAGGTCGCGCCAAACATCTGGTGGTCGTCGCCGCACGAGGAAGGCCAGAACAACAAGGAGCGCGACAGATGAGATTACGATAAAGAACGTGTTGTTATTCCTGAAGGAACCAAACGCTGCGCCCGTATTCGTGACGTTAACCAGACTGAAGAAATCCGGTATCACCGTGCGCCCCGGCTCGTCGGGGCTAATGGAGCGCAGGACCAGCTGTTTCGTCCATTGATCGAGCGCGTAGAGCGGCAGCGAGAGAAAGAAGATCAATTTCATATCAATCCTCCGTCATTCCGAGCGCTTGGCATGACAAGAACGTAATGACCCCCGCATTGGGATTAAGTCGGACGGCTCGGAGAGCCATCCTTACCTCTGTCCACCACGCGCTCGCAGCGATCGCACAAATCCGGGTGCGCTCGGCTAATGCCTACGGCGGCCCGGTGGCGCCAGCAACGCGCACATTTTTTATAAGATGTTTTGGTGACCGAAGCGCTCGCTTCTTTGGCCTGGTGAACCGTCAAATCGCTCAGGATGAAAAATTCTTCCAGATCCTCCTTGTCGATCTTCTCCGTGACATCGGAATCCGAATACAGAATGACCGCGGCCTCGAGAGCATTTCCGATCAGTTTCTCCTGGCGCGCGCGCTCAATCGCCTGACCGATCACCCCGCGCAATTTCAATAACTCCGCCACCTGACGGCTCGCTTTTTCATGTCGATCTTGCGCTTCCGGGAATTCCTGGAGATGAACCGAAGCGCCCGCACCTGAATGCCGCCACGCTTCCTCGGCAGTGAAGGAGAGAATGGGCGCCAGCAATCGGCAGAGCGCGTCGAAAATTTTGTGCATCGCGGCTTGCGTCGCCCGACGGTGTGGCGAATCCGGCGCGTCGCAGTACATTCGATCCTTGGTGATGTCGATGTAGAGGCTGCTCAAATCGACGGCGCAAAATTGATTGAGCGTGTGATAAACTTTGTGGAACTCGTACGCTTCGTAAGCAGCTCGACA
>JBIOVE010000227.1:0-9868 GCA_044867565.1 Candidatus Udaeobacter sp.
AGATTCCGTCCAAACTTGCGGCGCCGTTCCTTGTATTTGCCCCAGAGAAAGCCTGTCGCCAGAAAGAACATCGACACAATGATCGACGCGACGATGTTGATGCTAAGCTCGCTTTGCAGAGCTTTGATCATAGTACGAACATCTCTTTTGCCGCTGTAGCCACCGGCCTGCGGCCGGTCCCTCTTAGGAAGGTCATGCCCCTTGGAAAACGGTTCACAGAGCCGTGGCTACAACGTGTTCCGGACGGCAACTTTGCGTAAGCAGTCACAGATTTCCAGTCAGGCTCGAGAGGGTGATATTTTCGAGCGCTACCTCCGCGGGCCGCGAAAGTGCGTAAGCAACTGCACTGGCGACGTCTTCTGGCAAAATCATTTTATCGCGCCGCCAGTCGCCCTCGATATTGTTCCAAATGCTCGTATCTGTCGCGGCAGGATAAACGTTGATGACGCGAATCTTATGTTCGCGCAATTCTTCGCGCACGGACTGCGAGAATCCCTCGAGCGCGAACTTGCTCATGCAGTAGGCGCTCCAGTTTGGATAGCCGGTCTTCGCGGCAACCGAGAGAATATTCACGATGCTCGATCCCGGCGGCATGTTTGGAGCAAAACGCTGCGTCAATAAGAATGGCGCGGTCACATTCACGCCTACGGTTTGCTCCCATTCGGTAGGCGTGATCTCTCCAAATGGCTTCACAATCGCAATGCCGGCGTTGTTCACGAGCAAATTCAACGGATCGTTTCCAACAGCAGCGATGAGATCGGAGACGCCAGAGGCAGAGGCAAGATCGTAAATAAGCGGAATTACCCTGGCGCAGAGTGGCTCAACTGATTTGCGGGTTTGCGCCAGCGCAACGGTATCGCGTCCATGCAAAAGCAAGATAACGTCTTCTGCGGCGAGTTTCTCCGCGATCGCGCGGCCAATCCCGCGACTCGCGCCGGTGATGAGATAGCGTTTCATCGTAACCCAGGCATCATGCCCGATTGTAAGGCAGGCTTCCAGCTTGCCGTTCGCGGACACGATGCCCGCTCGACGGATCAGGCAGGATGCCTGAGTTACATTCTCCGTAAAGTAAATCGATTATTCGCTGTTTCCCACAAACGCAATCGTATGAGCTGCTGATTCAGGCGGTTATCGATCTTCGGCCAGAGCGCGCGCACAATATTTTCGCCCGTCGAAGGAGCATTTCGAAAATCCCGTGTTTCCAAATCAAGATGCCGATCCTGCCACGGCTGAAGCGACTCTTCGATCGCTTTCCTAAGTGCAATAAAATCGTAAAGAGTCCCGCTACGTTTGTCGTAGTCGCCGCCAACCGTCGTCTCCGTCAGATAACGATGACCATGACCAAGCGGATTGTTGCACTTGCCGTAGAGCTCGGCGTTCTCGGGATCCGAAAGACCGGCGGCATGAAGGCGGTGCGCCGCATTGAATGGTACCCGCATCCCAAGGAAAACACCTTGGTTACTCCAGGCTTCCGCGAAAAAATCGTCGCGCTCATGCAAACGGACGCGATGCAGCGGCACCAGCACATTGACCCGCTCGTAAATGTATCCCGCCAAACTTTCAGTTGTTATTGGACGATTCTTTAATCCGACGACCTCCTGGTTGAGATATCGGTGATCGAGTTCGTCGTGCAAAGCGCGAAGACAAGTATCGATGACGTCGCGCTGAACCAGCGGCGTTCCTCTGCTGGAACGCTCCGTCCGAAAAGTGAGACGGGCGCGATAATTGTGCCCATGAGATGAAGTTGCCGGGCCAAACAGCCGCGCGTTTTCCTCTTTGTTCAGGTGAGGCGACATGGTTTGACGCGCAGCCGAAAATTGGAGCCAGTAATTTGCTTCGCATGCGCCATCGGAATAGAAAGTCGCACTTCGCTCGGGCGACTCTGTGATATGACAGGCGGCGAGCTTTGCATCGACATCAGAGAACAGGGGCGCAACATCGACGTAAAGTTGTCGCGCAATATTCTCAGTCGTAGGCGGAACATCGCGGAACGAAGGATTGTCCTCATTAAGGAATTTGTGATCAAAACGCTCGCGCACGATTTTGCCGGCGCGTTCTTTGATTTCACTGATGTTGATAAGCATTCCATTGCGTGGATCGACTGGTCCCGTAAAAACAAAATACGCGATGTAATTTCGGCCGGTGCCGTGCTGCGCGCTGGTTTCGGGTCCGAAAACTGCAAGGTTTTTGGCATCACTCCAATCGCTGACGTACAAGCGCCTTGATGCCGAGAACTCGAGACGTTTGCTGACCGTTAACAGCATGACGCAGCAAACACGCTACAAATTATCTCGCAAATAGCGCGAGCGACTTTCTGAAGGAACATAGGGCGCGCCCTGAGCGGCCAGCCCCGAACGCTTTCGCGGCTGTTTCGCGTTCAGCGGAGTGCAACTCCGCTGGACGCACAGACTACAAGTCTGTGTTCCGGCCCGCCTCGTTGTTGCGCATTGTGGCTTCATCGGCCAAATGCGTGACAAAATCTGGAATTATGCGGCGCGTTTGGGAACCTGGCTGTGGTTCGTTTCCATCCGCGCCCGTGGACTTCGGCAAAAGACGATTCACGAGCTTCATCAAGTGGCCGGTGAGATTTGGAAAGAGCGCGTTCCCAAGAATGGCCATGCGCGCAGCAAATGTAAGCGTAAGCGATGGTTGGCCGCGGCGGCAGGCTGCGAGAATTTTTCGCGCAGCGCGATCTGCATTCATGGAGATCAGGGGCGCTCCGGCGGAAGCGGCGAACCAGGCGAATTCGGCATCGTGCTTGCCTCTGAATTTCGCATTCACGTGCGATCCGGTGCGCATCATTCCTGGCGCGACGGTTGTCACATAAATGTTGTCGCGCGCGAGTTCGGCACGAAGCGCATCAGAGAAACCGGTGAGCGCAAATTTACTCGCACTGTACGGCGCGAGATGCGGCACGGCGACTTTGCCGCCAATGGAAGAAATATTGACGATGCGACCACCACCCCACGTGCGCATTTCGGGAACGATTTGCGAAATCAATTCGAAGGGCGCCCAAAAATGGAGTTGCATGGCCCGTTCGAAATCGTCCCGCATCATATGTTCGCGCGGGCCGACTTCGATGATGCCGGCGTTGTTGATTAGGATATCGATCTTGCTGAAGCGGTCGATGATTTGCCGAACAGCAGACCGCATTTGACCGGTATCGAGCAGATCGCATGGAACAGTCAGCACTGCGCCGCCGCGTCGGGAAAGATCGGCTTTTGCGCGAGCTAGTTCATCAGCGTCCCGCGCAATGAGCGCGACCTTGCCTCCTTTTGCGCAAATTTGCCGGGCAAGAACCAAACCGAGCCCGCGCGAGCCGCCGGTAATGAGAACCACTTTGCCTTTAAGAGAGAAACGCAGCGTTCGGATGATACGAAGGATGAGCCAGACACCAAAGGCAATGGCGACTACTAACAATAAAACGCGAACCATCGTACCTAGGGTAACGCAGATTAATGTAGATTAAAAATTGTAGCCGGGTCTATGACCGGTCGCTCGAACTTTCGGGACAAGAAGTACGACCCCGAATGCTTTCGAGGCCGCTACAGACTCAATCAGCCGTGTTTGCGATTGAAGCGCGCCACTTCACGCGCGGTCTCGCGATCGACGGCGCGCTTTTTCAAATCCGCGCGTTTGTCGCGCGCCACTTTGCCCTGGGCAACACCCAGCTCGGCTTTGAGCTTTCCGTTCTTCCAGTAGAGCTTGAGAACAACAAGCGCGCGGCCGGCGACTTGCGTTTCGCCGTAAAGCTTGTCAATCTCCTGTCGATGTAGCAGTAATTTCCGGACCCGCTTAGCCGCCGGAATCTCGTGGCTGGCTTTCGCGTAGGGCTGGATATCGGCACCGTAAAGAAAGGCCTCGCCGTTTTCGATGCGCGCAAAAGCGTCGCTGATATTGGCCTTCCCCGCCCGGATCGATTTGACTTCGCTACCCTTCAACTCGATGCCGGCCTCGTAACGCTCGAGAATGTGATAATCACGCAGCGCCTTGCGATTGACGATCGACTCAGCCGCCATATTGCGGGACAGGCTGCAAGCCTGTGTCAACGACTAGGCGCCGTCCGACGAAGGCCCAAGCGACTCGTAAGTCAACTTTCCAGCGATGATTTCCTTGAGCGCAATATCGGTAAGCGACATACGCGGAGTCGTCTCTACCATCGGTCGATGTCCCAACCCGAGCTGACGCACACGCTTGGACACAACATTGATCAGAAGTTGCTGATTCGGGATCACCTGGGCTGCTTCCTGGAGAAGTTGAGTCGTCATATGGCGCAAGGAACGAACGGGGCGGGATGCTTCCGTTGGGAATTGAAGAATGATCGGCACGCTGCCTGCGAGAACGGACGGAGTAAGTTGCGGCGCGAGCATAGTAAAAACGAGTGCTGACTTTCCAAGTGGAGCGCCTGCTTGTCAACGAATTTGTTCGTACCAACCCGCACTCATTCCAAGCTTGGTATCACGCCGGGCCGGATGACAAATCTTTCAGGAATCGCCCTCGACAGCAATTTCGCGCTGCCACTGCCCGATCCAGGTACTCCACCCGTAGTATCCAAGCGGAACGAGCTTCCCAGCGGATACCATTTCGTCAACTTGCGCCCTGATCGGTGCGGCCTTCATTCCCGGTCCGAAGTAATCGTCGATCACAACCCAACAATGATCCACCAGCAGATCGCCGTAGCAATCGAGGTCCCGACGGGGATTGCCATCCGCATCAAACATGAAAAGACCCACTTCGCCGCTGCTAAGGTTCTGCCGCACGGCCGACTTGGTCAGCGGATGGGAAGAGCGCCCTTCGATCAAGGTAACGTCCTCAAGTACGCCGAATCGCGCCAGGTTCTTTTTTAGGTCTTTGATAATATTCCTGCTCGGTAATCGGGGATGTTTCAATCGTCCTCCACCTTCGATGCTAATAATCTTTTTCCGCGTATCAGACTCGCGTGCACCAAATGCAGCGGCGATCGTGGAGCCACCCACGTAAGGCCCAATCTCAAGAATATTTCCTGCGCAGACCTTGGCAAAGTGATAGATGAGAAGCAAGACATCGACGTGTAACATGGACGCCTTTCGCCAGACCTTTTCCATGCGCTGGCGCACCTCCTGACGGCGGTACTCTATCAGCTTTGACATCAAATCGAGCACCTGATCGGCGTGCGCAGAGTTGGTCAGGAGGGAATCGGGCGATGAAAGCACCGCCGATCCTATCAGCCTGAGACGACGGCGCAAGCCACGAGCGTTGCGGCGACGGGAACCAATTCGGCAGCGTCGACTGAGGACAGATGGGCGATTGATCCTCGGATGGTGATCGGCGTATCGTCAAGCCTTGTCCGGGTCCCCAAGGAATTGATTTGCGGGGTTACCGCCAAATAGCGCCCGACTTCCGAGAAGAACTTCCAGGATCAATAGGATTGTTAGAAATTGCGTGAGAATGGTAACGAACATTTGCACGGTCGCATAGCGGGGATTTTCCAGAGAATGAACGACTGCGACTTCGAGGCAGTTCGCCACATTATATGAGTACGTGAACAAGACCAATGCCGCCAACCACCCCGAACGTCTCCGGAGCTCTTCTTGGAATAAAACTGCGACGCTTAACGGGAGCGCGATCAAAAGCAATATCAGATACGTTGCCGCCAGAATACTGAGTGGCCTACGGATGTAAGCCGACTGTTGCATAATCGGCGCGCTCCGCGCCAGCAACTCTGTCCGCCTCATAAAATCCATCGCTGCGGGATAAGCCGTCCAAATCTTGCGATAGCGCTCGATTTCGAGGGAAGTCACACTTCTATTATATTCGTATGTGAGCGAAAGAGATTTCCTTAATCGGTAGGCGGGACACTTCGGTGCATAAAAAACGGCCATTTGCCGCGCGATTTTTTTGAGAACGAGGAGCGGCCGCTGCTGCCAGATTCGCCAGTAGTAGTAGCGATAGAACGCGCAAAGCGCAGAGATATCATTGCCAAATTCCCTTTGCAATTGCGCCGCGATTGAGGTCGGATTGAACATCAGATAATCAGGATCGAAGCCAAGTGTGCGAAGCTTCACCGGCCCTGCGGCAATAGATTTTGCGATCTCGGCGCTAAGCGCGCTGTGAACGCGCCCACGCCACTCCTGAGAATATGGGACTTTCACGCCACGTTTAAGATCGTCGGCCATTTGATCGCGAATCAGATTGGCGTGAATCACGAAAAGCTGAGTCGGCAAGAAGCACTCGCTTACCTCGGCCTTCCGGTTGAGGAAGTGCTCCGGTAACAATAACAATGCTGCGCTCACCGCGGCCCCGCCGCCGAGCGCGATCTTTTGCCACAATGAGCCCTGTCGAAAGAAAAATATACCAACTGGCAGGAGCGCGACGGCCACGGTGAACCAAAAGCTTGGTTTCACCGAGGCAAGCAGGATCGAGCTGAATACGACCCCAATCCCGTACGCGACTGCCGCTTTTCGCCGAGCCTCCAGAAAAAAGCAGGCGGCGAATTGGATGACAAAGTAGAGATTGATGCTGATCAGAAATCCGCAAATGGCCTCCGGCCGAATGTTCATTTCAAAGAAAAGTGGTTCTCTTGAAAACAGATAAATTGCTGCAGCCAGCAAACCCAAGCCGCGGTACATGGAATACGGCAATTGTGCGCTTGGAATGAAATCGCGAATCCGCCGCCAGCTAAGCAAAAAGACACCGCCAGCCAAAAGTCCAAGGAGATGTTGGGCGATCGTGATCGCGCGAAAATCTCCAAAGCCCCACACTAGAAGATACACGAATCCCGGGTAGATAATGGAGCGCCCGAGGTGTATGTGGCCAAACTCAGCACCGCTCAATTTTTTCAGCGCCGGCAACAGATAGTTAGGAACAGCGATTGGGTCGAGCGGTAGATGGAATCGTAGCCAAGCTGCCCACGCGAAAATAACTACGACCGCGATCCAGTACACTAGCTGTCTGACTTTTTTAACCAGCGAACGACGTGAAGACGCGCCGCATCGCTTCAAGCCAGCGCAATCGCTGCTCATGGGCTCATCTTGATGGTTCCAAGAGGTATGTAAAGTGGCTTGCTCGTACGCGAGACGTCTCAAACCTTAAGATGATGTTTGACTCGCACAAGATTCTCAATTGAAAGCACGGCACGCGTCTCAGGGCGTAAGCTGCGGGTATTACAAAATCGCGCTCGACTCGAACTGCTTGCCAGATGTCGCAAAACAGGCAAAATAGGAACGCGCGCCGCGTTGGCGTGCCAGATCTGACGATCAATTCGGGCTGTGGCTCAGCTTGGTAGAGCGCTGCGTTCGGGACGCAGAGGCCGTGGGTTCAAATCCCACCAGCCCGATAATCTTTGTGCGAAACAGCAGACCGCTTAGGCTCCTTCCGCATTTTCTCTTAATGTGAACGAAGCTGTTTTCACCACCATCGCGATTACGGGATTCACCGTGGCGTTCTTTCACGCGGCGATTCCGACGCATTGGTTGCCGTTCGTGCTGACGGCGCGCGCCCAACGGTGGAATCATGCCAGGGCGATCGCAATCACGGCCCTCGCCGGAAGCGGTCATGTAATTTTCACCGCTCTCTTGGGTTTGCTTTTGACTTTGTTCGGATTCGCCTTGCACGAAAAGATCGGAAACTCCTTCCCGCTGATCGCCGGCGGAGCGCTCCTGCTCTTTGGCCTGTTTTATTTGTATCGCCAAATGGTCGGCAACGTTCACGGGCACAGCCGTGCGTTTGGCGAGAGCCCGCAGGTCCACGCAGCGCACCTTGCTGATTCGACACAAACAGGATGCAGGCACGCCACGCCCGCACCAGTTTCAGATCGGGTTGCGATCACCAGTTTGCTGGCCCTGCTGACTTTTTCACCCTGCGAAAGTTTTGTTCCGTTTTACGTCTACGGAATTCGCTACGGATGGATCGGCTTTGCACTGCTGACTGCGATTCTTTCCGTCGCCACCGTCACCGGCATGATTGTGTTCACATGGCTTACGTTGGCCGGAATGCGGCGCGTCAACCTTGGGCGGCTCGAAAAGTATGAACTCGGATTGATGGGTGCTTTGCTCTGCGCCGTCGGCGTTCTCATCCTTCTGCTCGAAAAATAATCATTTTGCCAGCTCGCACGTGCCCTGAGAATAGTTTGCAAATCGATGAGCCACCTGCCTGAATCTGTAGCTGTCTAAATCCTTTTCCGCCGATGCATTTTTCTGTAGCCATTGTTGGCGCGTTGATCGGCGCCGTGATCCTTTTGTTCGGCCGCAAGCTATTCTGGCTTTGCGTCGCCGCAGTCGGATTCGCCGCGGGAGTGGAGATTGCGCCGCATCTCGCTCATGAGCCGTCTGTTTTCTTGCAACTACTCATTGCGCTGGTCCTTGGCTTGATCGGGGCGTTGCTCGCGCTGTTCCTGCAAAAGGTTGCGATCGCCGTTTTGGGCTTTCTCGCGGGCGGCAAGCTCGCGGGCGCAATTACCGCCGCGTTTTTTGTTCATTATGGGCAGTACTCTACAGTCATCTTTGTAATCGGCGGAATTCTTGGCGCCGTTCTCCTGCTCGTCTTGTTTGATTGGGCTCTGATCATTGTGTCCTCGCTCATCGGCGCGCATTTAATTCAAAGCGCGATTGTTCTTCCGGCATCAGGATCAACCATCGTGTTTATCGGCCTCGCGATCATTGGCGTGCTAGTGCAAGCCGCATCTTTGCGGAGGAGTCGCGGCGCGATTGCCTGAGCCGCGAGCTGCATTTTTTGCTGACAAATCGGAGCGCGACCGCAAGAATGCGCGCATGAACTCACCAATAACTGGATTACGCGTCGCGAGTATCGTTTTCGCGCTTTTTGCACTCGGTCACCTCCTGCGACTGATCAATCATGCTCAAGTGATGGTCGGAACCCACCGCATCTCGATGGGAGTAAGCGTCGTTGCCCTTATTATTGCGGCCGGACTTAGTATCTGGATGTGGCGATTGTCCTCGGCTCGCGGCTGAAAAACAACAAATCACAAATTAACACGAATTCATTCCCGCTATTTGTGTCTATTCGTGTTCCTTAGTGGTTAATTCTCTTAGTGCCGGAAGTGGCGGGTACTGGTAAAGATCATCGCCATGCTGCGCTCGTTCGCGGCAGCAATTACTTCCTCGTCGCGAACTGAGCCGCCGGGTTGAATCGCACATGTTGCTCCGGCTTCTGCCGCAGCGAGCAAACCATCGGGAAAGGGGAAAAAAGCGTCACTCGCAACCGCGCTGCCTTTTAGAGGAAGGCCGGCTTCCTTCGCTTTCCAGACCGCGATACGCGCCGAATCCACGCGCGACATTTGACCGGCGCCAATGCCAAGGGTCCGATCCCCCCGGGCATAAACAATCGCATTTGATTTCACGTGTTTGACGACCCTCCACCCGAACAACATGGCGTTGAGTTCCGTCTTAGTCGGTCGCCTCTTGGTGACGATGTCGCGCTTAATTTCCTCTTCGACGTCCGGGTCCTGGACCAGAAGACCGCCGCAAATCGACCGAATATCGGTGACCGATCTTGCTTCGATTGGCGAGCTGACCAATCGAATAAGACGCAGGTTCTTTTTCTTCTGCAAAATGCTGCGCGCCTCGGCATCAAAATCTGGCCCGATGATTACTTCGCTGAAAATTTCGCTGATTGCCTTGGCCAATGGCTCGTCGATTGAGCGGTTGCAAATGATGACTCCGCCGAAGGGCGCCTGTTTGTCTGTCGCAAATGCTTTGTCCCACGCCTTGCGAAGATCGGCATCGGAACCTACGCCGCACGGATTAGTATGCTTAAGAATCGCGATGGTCGGCTCTTCGAATTCGCCGATCAAGTTCGTCGCCGCGCTAATGTCGAGAATATTGTTAAAGGAAAGTTCCTTGCCGTGAAGCTTTTCGAAATGCTTGTCGAA
>JBIOVE010000228.1:0-5499 GCA_044867565.1 Candidatus Udaeobacter sp.
CAAGGCCGCCGCGGCAAAACAGCTTATGAAAACTAAACGTTCGGTTTTCATGCACTTTCCTCCTTTCCCGTTTCATGATTAAACATCCTAAACGCGCGAGAGTTTTGTGTTGTCCACGCGTTCGTGCTGGCGAGGATGCTGCGGTTTAGATTATCATGCGACAGACTGCGAATATGAACCGCCGCGCAATTTTCATGCTGTCGATCCTCACCTGCCAGGCGCTCCACGCAGCAGTGCCAGAGCGCAGCGTGAGCCCTTCGCAGCAATTCATCATTTACGGCGCTAACACGGCGCTGCGCGGCACAGTCTCTGAGCTTGCCGAGCAAACCAAGGCCAGTTTGCTCGCGCTGTTGCGACAGCCTGACCGGTGGAAAACGCCGATCGTGATCAATCTGCAGCCGGAGCAGGCAAACCTTCCTGAAATCCCGGCAGCCGAATTACGATTTAGCCAAACTGGTTTTGGTCTAAAGCTGGAGCTGGATTTGATCGTCGCCCAAAATGTCGATGCGACGCTGATGGAGCGGGAGCTGTTGCGCGCGATTCTGCTGGAAATGATTTATCGAAAAGAGCCGGACATTGTTCCTGGCACCGTAGTGATCGAGCCGCCGGATTGGTTGCTCGATGGCGTGCTTGCCCTTACGCCGGGCCGCGATGACGGGCCGCTTGTTGAAGCGCTTTCGATTTCGGACAAGACAGTGTCGCTGGAGGAATTTCTGCGGCCCCGATTGCTTTCGGAACTCGATTCCGCTGCGCGCCAGCTTTATCGCGCCTACTCACTTGCGCTGGTGCAATTGCTTATCGATGGAACAGACGGGCATTCACGGCTGGCGCGGTACATCAGCCATCTATCATATGCCTCAAACGATCCGCTCTCCGATCTGAAGTCGCATTTTCCACTGCTGGCGGGCGATGCGGAAAAAACCTGGCAATCAAGCGTGACTCGATTAAGAGGCGCGCAAAATTACCACTTGCTCACTTTTGTCGAAAGCGAGCGACAGCTGGATGAATTGTTGCGCGTTAAAATTCCGGATACTGAAAAGTTATTGGATCTGGGCGCGCTTGCACGGCAAAAAGCCTCCCCGGGTGAAAAAATCGCGCTGAATCAATTGAGCCACAGTTTGCTCTTGTTCACTCTTGGGGCGAATCCAGTCATGCGCCCGATTGCGCGGGAATACCAGCAAATCGCCACGCTGCTTGCGCGCGGTAAAAGGAGAGGAATCGCCAAGCGTCTGACGCAATTGCAAGGTACTCGAGAAAAGCTCGCCGCTCGAATGAGCGACATCGACGATTACATGAATTGGTTCGAAGCGACACAACTGCCGGTTCGCAGCGGCGTGTTCGCCGATTACCTCAAAGCGGCGGGCCAGCCGCAAGTATCCGGACCGCGGCGGCGCGATCCGATCTCGGTTTATCTCGATGCGTTGGCCGACCAGTTCGAGGATTAGATCTCGTGAAATCGCTCCGAGTTGCTCGCGTTGTGCTTGCTGTTTATCGTAACGAGCGCCGAAAACGCGCGCTTTTTCTATCATGCAAAAAATTGGATTTGCCGAAGCTCTCGATTCTATCGTGGCCAGCGACCCGCGTTACCACCGGGACGCGTATGTGTTTCTGCGCGACGCGCTGGACTTCACCACGAAACAGCAGAAGAAAATCAAGGGAGCTACTGTGCGCCACGTGACCGGACCAGAATTACTGGAAGGGGTCCGACAGTACGCGGTCAAGGAGTTCGGGCCGATGGTCCTGACCGTTTTCGATAACTGGGGCATTCATTCCTGCGAGGATATTGGAAACATGGTCTTTAATCTGATCGGTGCCGGGATATTCGGGAAGACCGAGGAGGATTCGATCGAAGACTTCAAGAACGTCTATGATTTTGAAGAAGCTTTTGTGAACCCGTTCGCGCCGGCAAAGCCCGAGGCTGTGAAGCCGCTATCGGAGTTGCCGGAACCCAAGTCTGTATGATGCGATTCGCGCCAACCGTGGCGCTTCTGGTCGCGATTATGTTTAACACCGCCAAACTGACTGCCGCTGCGACGGACGATTCGTCTATGATCACTTTTCCGCCCAGCTCGGCACAAAAATGGACGCTGCCAAATGGATTGACGATCGTCGTGCAGGAAGATCACAGCGCGCCGGTGGCAAGTGTCCAGGCGTGGTGCGCCACCGGGAGCATCGACGAGGACGCACATCTCGGCGCGGGTTTGTCTCACATCCTCGAGCACATGCTGTTCAAGGGCACCAAAACGCGATCCACCAACGAGATCGCGCAGAAGATTCAGGATGTTGGCGGTTACATTAACGCTTACACGTCTTTCGATCGCACCGTTTTCTGGATAGACGTGCCAAAAGATGGGGTTCCCACCGCGCTCGACGTGTTGGCTGACGCCATGATGAATTCGACCCTGCCGCGCGAGGAATACTTAAAAGAACAGGAAGTAATCCGGCGCGAATTCGCGATGGGCATGGACGATCCCGACCGCATGGCGGGGCTGCTTCTTTTTGCGACCGCTTACCAGCGGCATCCCTACCGCTTCCCAGTAATCGGCGACATCGAGGTTTACAACCAACTCACCCAAGAGCAGGTGATACAGTATTACAAAACGCGCTACGTCCCAAACAATCTTACGTTCATCGTGGCAGGAGATGTCGATGGCGAGAAAGTGCGGCAGCAGCTCACTGAACTGTTCAAGCCTTATCCCGAGAAATCACTCAAGCCTGTGTTCATTCCTGCAGAACCGCCGCAACTTGGCCGGCGTGAAGTGCATCGGGAGTTTCCTACCGAGCTAACGCATCTCTCGCTCGCGTGGCATATTCCAGAAGTCACGAATCCGGATGTTCCCGCGCTCGATCTCCTTTCCACCATCCTCGGCGAAGGACGCAGTTCGCGCTTATATCGGCGCGTGCGTGACGAGGCTGGCCTGGCTTTTGGTATCTCCGCGTTCTCATACACGCCCGGCGATCCAGGTTTGTTTGGCATTGATGCCACTGTCGATCCAAAGAAACGCGAAGCAGCGGAGCAATTGGTCTCGCGCATCATCGACGAAGTGAAACAAACGGGCGTCACAGCGGACGAGTTGATGAAGGCAAAAAAAATATCGCTTAGCCATCATCTCGGCGCCCTCACCACCATGCGAGGGCAAGCGTCCGACATCGGTTCGAATTGGTTGCTCACGCGCAATCTCAATTTCAGCCGGGATTATCTCGATGCTGTCCAGAAAGTGACGCTCGATGACATCAAGCGAGTCGCCGCAAATTACCTGATGGACAGCAATCTGACAGTCGTCTCGTTGAATCCAAAGGGTTCGCTGGTCGCCAAAGCTGAGGGCCCGAAGGTCGCCGCCGCGGCTGAGATTCAAAAATTCGAGCTCTCAAATGGATTGCGGCTTTTGGTCCGCGAAGATCCGCGCCTGCCACTGGTTGCGATGGGCGCCGTTTTTCGTAGCGGGCTGCTCGCGGAGACCGCGCAAACAAATGGCATCACGCGTTTGATGGCGAAGGTGTTGCTAAAGGGAACCAAAACGCGCACCGCGGAACAAATTGCAAACCAGATCGAAGCGGTCGGCGGCTCGATTTCCAGCGACGCCGGCAACAATAGTTTCAGCGTCTCGCTCGATGTCACCAAGCCCGATCTGAAACTGGGCGTCGAGTTGTTCTCGGACGTTTTGCTTAATGCGACCATGCCGGAAAAAGCGATCGCCCGCGAAAAAGAAATCCAGATCGCCGCGATCCAGCAAGAGGAAGAGCAGTTGACGTCGGTAGCACGCAACATTTTGCGGGAAGCGCTCTTCCAGCAGCATCCCTATGCCCTGCGCGGAAACGGTTCGGTCGAGTCGGTTCAGCGATTGACTCAAAAAGAGCTTCTCGAATATCGCGATCGTTACGTAGTCGCAAAAAACGGTGTCGTTTTTGTGTTTGGCGATGTAAAGGCGGCCGAGGTAAAGCAGCTTTTCGAGCAAGCGCTTGGCGTGATGAAAACGGGTGCGCTTGCACTGACGGATGCGCGTCCGGCCGCGCCGCTCAGCAAGACAGAAACCGTCGAAAGCCGGAAAGAGAAGGCGCAAGGGGTGATCATGGTCGGATATCGCGGAGCGGATCTTTTGAGCCCGGACCGTTATGCCTTGGAGCTAATCGATGAAGCGAGCAGCGATCTCGGGTCGCGCTTTTTCGTTCGCATTCGGGAGCAAATGGGGCTGGCCTACTACGTAGGCGCGAGCCAGATGCAGGGCCTCGTGCCTGGGCTTTTTGCCTTTTATCTCGGTACCGATCCACAGAAAATTGAGCCGGTAAAAACAGCGTTGCTCGATGAAATCCGCAAACTCGCCAACAATGGTCTCACGAAGGAGGAGTTGGCGCGGGCGAAAAAGAAATTGATCGGGCAGCAGGAGATCGCGAATCAAAGCAATGATGCTTTCGGTTATCATTGCGCGCTCGACGAGCTCTACGGGCTTGGTTTTAATTATTACAAGCAACTCGAGCACGATGTTGACGCAGTGACGCTCGAGGATATCAAACGCGTGGCGACGAAATATTTCCGCGATCAGCCGTATGTTTTGGCAACGGTGCGACCGCCCGCCTCCGCCAAGCCTACGGCGGGCAGGCCGGAAAGCTCCCCAGCCGCGAAACAGAAATGAGCTATGGCTGAAGTCCAAACCAGCACACAGAGCGGCGAGCTTTCACAGCGCTTCATTGAGTTCGTCATGATGCACGCGCAAAATGCCGCGCTGTTTCTCGGTCAGATTCCAAATCCAAAAACCGGGCAAGGCGAAGTGAACCTGGAGCTGGCCAAAATGTTCATCGACCAACTGGCCATGATTCAGGAAAAAACGCGCGGAAATCTGACAAGCGAAGAATCCACCGTGTTACGCAACGCCATTTCCAATTTGCAGATGGCGTATGTGGAAGTTGCGCGGGAAGCGCCCAAAGGCGCCGCGCAGTCGGAGCAACCAGCGCCGTCAGAAAAACCGGCCGAACAAACAGCGACAAGTACGCCTGAGCCATCAGCGTCGATTAGCTCGACCGAGTCCGAGACCGAGTCGAAGAAGAAGTTTACCAAGAGCTACGGCCCGTAAATCGCCAACTTCCTTGCGGCATAGACGCTGTGAGAGCGAGCATCTTGCGTCTTCGGCGATTGATTTTTGGCATCGTCTTGAGGACAAGCCGATCCACCTTGGAAAGGCGAAAGGTGGAACGCGTTGTTCTCAACGCGTTGCCAAACCAAGTGCGGCGCTGCCGCCTGACTTTTACAAGGCGATCAAGTTTCCCAGATTTGATTCCGAATGGTTCTGCTAAAACTGCTTGCATTTCGCCGCGATTTTCAGGTCTATAAGGGAATTAGACCGAAAAATTCGGTATAAACCTTGTTAGGTCTATGGCGCGTTACGTAAATCCTGCTGCAAAGGTGCTTGCTTCGGCGAAGAGCGCGTTTGCCAAAATGTCGATCGCGACAAGCTGCCTCCAGTGCATGAAGGCTTATGAGAAGAAAGGGGCGTGGTTCAACGC
>JBIOVE010000229.1:0-6791 GCA_044867565.1 Candidatus Udaeobacter sp.
GATCGGTCAGCCTAAGTTCGTGAAAAAGGAGCACGTTCGGGACGGGGCGGTCGTTATTGATGTTGGCATCAATCGCGTGGAAGACGCGGCAAGCGAACGCGGTTATCGCCTTGTCGGCGATGTCGCATTTGACGAAGTGGCAACAAAAGCGAGCGCGATCACGCCCGTGCCGGGCGGTGTGGGGCCGATGACCATCGCAATGTTGATGTCGAACACGATAAAAGCGGCGCGCGGCGGCACCGGTATCAGGTAGGGCGGTTCACTCGAACCGCCCGCTGGCGATTGAGGTCAATCGCCCCCACCTACGATTTTCGCGGTGAGCGAGCGGAAGATCGGTTGAACTCGCGCCGCGTGAATAAGAGCTGACGCGATCTGTGGGGACAAAACCGCCGCCCGCGCCAGCCGATTAACCCATAATCTGCCGCGATACATGGCCGCGTGCACTTTCGCGTAATCACTTGCAGGATCGCCATCGTAATTTCCACGAACGATTTTCACGATGGCCTGCGCCGCTAGTTCACCTGAACGGAGTGCATAATAAATGCCCTCGCCGGTAAAGGGCTCAACCACGCGCGCCGCATCGCCGATGAAGAATAAATTTCCGTGGCCCGGCAAAAGCGCGGCCCGGGTGAGCGGAGTGATCGTGTGCCAGGAATGATCCTGGCGAAGATCAAAGTGCTCCTCCGCCCAACGGCGGAGCGCAGATATGTTGGAAGGTTTGCTCACCAGGCACAGATTCAATTCATCGTGATTTACCGGCGCCTGGCCGGAATAGCCCTCGGGGAGAAATTGCAACACGACGCGATTTCCGAAATCTGCTGGCAGCGGAATGTGCGCTTGCAACGCGATACGTTCACGCGCGGGGCGCGGGAGCAAATTGCAAAGACGCGCCAAGGTTGAATTGCGGCCGTCTGCGCCGACCAGCGCTCGTGCGGCAAAATTTGGCCCTTTGTTTGTTTCAATTTTCCAATCCGAGCCATTCAGCGTTTGGGTCACTGCCGTTACCGTTGTCTCTTCGTGAATTTGCGCGCCGAGCTCCCGCGCTCGCGACATTACCAGCGCATCAAACAAGCTGCGTTTGATCGCGAATAGTCCCTCTTCGCCAGACACGAGATCGACAATAGCTTTTCGTCCACCGATCGCGATGAACTCAACCGTATTGAGAATTGCGTGTGGCAGCTGGCGAGCGCGGTCCGCGATTTCCAGACGTCGCAGTACGTGCCAGCACGATGGATTCAAACAATCGCCGCAAACCTTTTCGCGGGGAAATTTCTCCCGCTCGAGAACGACCGTTCGCAGACCGGCGAGCCCGCAAAATGCCGCACAGCTCGATCCGGCCGGACCGCCGCCGACAATTGCGACATCGAAGGTTTCCATCGCCATTAGGTGCAATCTGTCATGTCAAGCGGAGTCGCTTCCGCGCCGTAGCTTTATGCGAAGGTCGGGAGACATCTCTCGCTGTTAGATTCGACAACATTAGTAATAAGAGATTCCTCGATTTCGCTCGGAATGACAAAATGTTGTGACCTGGCGTCTTTAAGATTACTGGCGCGCGATCTAATACCAGAGCACATTGATTTGCATGGGCTGGTCCCTCCCAATCTTCCGCATCGCGGGCATCCAATTGCGAATTCACGTTACGTTTTTGCTGCTGATCGCGTGGCTTGCCTTCGGTTATTATGCGGAAGGTGGTTCGGCAGTGGCAGCGAGCCGGGTATTATTTATTCTGCTGCTTTTCCTCTGCGTGGTGCTGCACGAATTCGGGCACGCGTTTGCAGCGAAGGCTTTTGGGATCAATACGCCAGATATCACGCTGCTCCCGATCGGCGGAGTGGCGCGGCTCGAACGCATGCCGGAAAAACCCGCGCAGGAATTGGTGATTGCGATTGCTGGACCGATGGTCAACGTGGTGATCGCGCTCGGCTTGTTTGTGGCGGCCGGGTCGCGGGCCTTTCTTAACCCGTCAACGCTCGAAGGGGGCGGTCTCATTGCGCAGTTGCTAACCATCAACATCCTGCTGGTTCTTTTTAATTTGCTGCCGGCATTTCCAATGGATGGCGGACGGGTCTTGCGCGCGCTCCTCGCTACGCGGCTGAGTTATGCACGTGCCACACAGATAGCTGCGACGGTCGGCCAGGGTTTTGCGTTCGTCTTCGGATTCATAGGATTAATCTGGAATCCGTTCCTGATCTTTATCGCGCTTTTCGTTTACATCGGCGCGTCGCAAGAGGCGGCCCTGGCACAAATGAAGGATGTTTCGCGCCGTTTTCCTGTCTCAAGCGCGATGGTCCGCGAATTCCACACGCTTCCGGAAAACGCGACGTTGCAAGAAGCAGTCGATGCGTTACTCGCAACTTCACAACATGATTTTCCCGTGCTGGATGAGACGGGAGGTGTCGCTGGCGTGCTCACGCGACACGATCTTATCGCCGCGCTGCGGAAGAACGATCCAACGCTTCGGGTGGGCGACGTGATGCGGCGCGATATTCCCACCGTCACCACCGGAACGCGCTTCGAAGAAGCGTTTCGCATCATGCAGGAAAGCAACTGTCCAGCTGTGCCCGTGTTCGACAGTATGAAACGTCTGGTCGGTTTGCTCACGCCCGAGAACGTCACCGAGTTAATGATGATTCAATCGGCGATGCCGCGTCGTCGCGTGACGTAGCGTGCTGTAGTTGCCGATCTCTGGGCGGCGCGGCGCGCGTGAGCTATCCATGTCAGCGTCCCGCTTCGCAGGGCGAATCGGCTACAGTTTCCACTCAGGCAATCCTCACCTAAATTCATGCCGGATGTCGTCACCAACCAAGGAAAGGCCGGATTTGCAAAAAAAAGTGCACGAAGTGCCCCACAAACCCGGTGTGTACTTGATGCGGGATCGCTTTAACCGTGTGATTTACGTAGGTAAAGCGCGGGACCTGCGCAAGCGCGTCAGTTCGTACTTTCTCCCCTCAAAAATTGCGCAGGCCGATTTGAAGACGCGCGCCATGCTCGATGCGGTCTTTGATTTCGAGACGCACACCGTGCGCAGCGACGCGGAGTCGCTCTTGCTCGAAGGCAAACTGATCAAGGAATATCGGCCGCGTTACAATGTTTCATTCCGCGACGATAAGCGGTTTCTCCTCGTCAAGATCGACATGTCGGAGGAATGGCCGCGTTTCCGGCTGGCGCGATTCAAGAAGGACGACGGCGCACGTTACTTCGGTCCGTATGCGCACTCGGGCGCGCTCCGGCAGACCCTCAATTTTATGCGCAAAAAATTCGGCGTGCTCACTTTTGGCCGGGGCTCGCCAACGGAGCGAGAATTGAAATCGGCCACCTATCAGGTGCCGATGCGCTTGAGCGAAATCAGCGCCGAGCAATACCGGGAGCGCGCGACCCAAGCGTGCGAGTTTCTCGAGGGGCACTCCCGCGAAATGATCGCAACATTGGAAGAGGAAATGCGCAAAGCGGCGGAGAAAATGGATTTCGAGAAAG
Organism: Candidatus Udaeobacter sp.; assembly: GCA_044867565.1. Taxonomy (GTDB): domain Bacteria; phylum Verrucomicrobiota; class Verrucomicrobiia; order Chthoniobacterales; family UBA10450; genus Udaeobacter. The sequence continues at coordinate 3,475 of JBIOVE010000229.1, forward strand.
CGGCCGAACTTCGCAATATGATCGAGGATTTGCGCAGCACCACAAAGCCGATGCGACGCTTCACGCGCGGCAGCTTGCCAAGCGCGATCGATCCGATGGCAGACGTGCAGACGCTCGCGGATGCATTGCAACTTCCGAGCGCTCCGCGCGTGATGGAGTGCTTCGACATCTCCAATATTTCCACGACGCACCTGGTTGCCTCAATGGTTTGTTTTCGGGATGGCGTGCCGGATAAGGATAACTACCGGCGTTATCGAGTGCGAACGGTGGAAGGGCAAGATGATTTTGCCAGCATGGCGGAAGTGGTACGGCGGCGTTATTCGCGGATTTTACTGGAGACGCGCCAGGCGAACCCCGATGCGGCGGAATTTTCGCAAGAAAACGCGATTAACGCAATGCAGCGGATTGAAAGTGGCGCAATCGTCCCGCTTGCGGGTAATGAAGATTCGCAAGCCAGAGGCTGGCGCTACATTCGCTTGCCCGACTTGATCATTGTTGATGGAGGAAAAGGCCAACTTTCCGCCGCGTGTCGCGAGCTGCAGCGATTGGGCTTGCACGATCTGCCGATAGTCGGCCTGGCGAAGGAACATGAAGAGATTTACCGGCCGGGTCGAGCCCTGCCGCTGCAACTTCCAATGGATTCTGGTGCTTTGCGCTTGCTCCAGCGCATTCGCGATGAAGCGCATCGCTTCGCCAACGCTTATCATCAATTGCTCATGAAAAAGCGCATCGGCGAGAGCATTCTTGATGATTGTCCGGGTGTGAGTCAGAACCGGAAGAATTTGCTGCTGCGAAAATTCGGCTCCGTGAAGCGTCTGCGCAAGGCGACGGTGGAGGAGATTGCGTCCACGGAAGGGATTGGCCAGAAGCTGGCCGAAGAAGTGCATCGCTTCTTGCAGCGGCATTAGTTATTCGCAGATTCGGCAGATGCTTCCGGGTCATCAGGCAGGGACGCTGTTCTCTCGCGAATGCGGGATGGGTCGAAAAAGTGGGCCGGCTCGCAAAACCATCCCTGTCTTTCTGTTGGTGATTCTGGCGGCACAAGCTGGATTGTTAGGGCAAACACTGGCGCCGACTTCGACGTCGAGCCCGGTTCCGTCACCTTCGGCAACTCCGACTCCGGCCGAGGAAGCAATAATCCCGACTTTTGAGACGCAGAAACTCGCACGCACCTATATCCTCGATGTTCCCGGTCCGCGCGGTCAGATCACGGACCGCAACGGCGTGCCTCTTGCGCAAAATCGACTCAGTTACAATCTCGTGATCAACTTCCCCACACCGCTGAATTTTTCAGGCGCGCAGGCGCTCAGCTTCGTCCGGGAGAAGATCGACAAGGCGGGGAAACTAATCGGCCGCACGCTCAGGATCTCGGACGAAGCGATCCTTCGGCATTATCGCAATCGAGGAATCATGCCCCTTGAGATCGCGCAGAATCTCAGCCAATCGGAGTACGAAGAAATTAAGGACAATTTGCCGGCTGACATCATCGTGCGGCCTGTTTATGTGCGCGTTTATCCGCACGGAAAACTTGCCGGCCAGGTTATCGGCTACACGGGGAAGACCGGGCGCAATCCTGACGGCATTGTTGATAACCACGAAACTCTCTGGCCTGAAACCGAGGGGCGCGAAGGGCTCGAACAAACGTTCAACCAAATGCTCACGGGAAAGCACGGCGAGTACAAACTCACTTTCGACAAAAATGGACGAAAAACCTCAGAAATATTGGTAACTCCGCCTGAGCCTGGTTACAATGTCGTCACGACTCTTGACGTTCGCCTCCAGGAACTGGCGGAAAAGGCGCTGGAAGCAAAAGCAAAACGCGGCGCGATCGTGATTGTGGATCCAAACAGCGGCGATGTTCTGGCGCTCGCCTCATGGCCGACCTACGACCCGAATCTGTTTGTTCCCTCCATCTCGGCCGAACAATTACAAGCCTTGCAGAATGATGCGGACATTCCGCTCTTGCCACGCGCGTATCGTTCGTCTTATCCGCCAGGATCGACGTTTAAGGTCGCGGTTGGCATCGCCGCGCTCGAAAGCGGCGCAGTCCGTGCGGATGACCAATTTAACTGCGTCCCGGCAATTCAGATTGGCAACGTCACTTTCCACAACTGGAAAAAAGGCGATCGCGGGTCTTTGAATTTCGTCCAGGCGCTGACCGAATCGTGCGACACGTGGTTTTATCAGGTCGGAATCAAGACAGGCGCCCAACCGATCATTGATTGGGCTTTAAAGCTGGGCTTTGGCGCGAAATGCGGCATCCCGTTGCGCGGTGAGGCAGAAGGCCGCGTGCCGAATGACGAATACATGAAGGCAACACACAGCCGCAAATTGCTCAACGGCGACATTGCAAATCTGTCAATTGGCCAGGGCGACCTCCTGGTCACTCCGTTGCAAATGGCGCAATCCATGGGGATCGTCGCGAATGGCGGCACATTTTATCAAACCCGGCTCGTCCAGCAGGTACAGACATTCGACAACGAAATCGTGACCGCCTATCAGGTGCGCGCCAAGAGAACGCTCGATTTGTTATCCGAGACGCGGGATCAATTGCGCATCGGGATGATTGACGCAGTAAATGGCCGAGGCGGCACCGGGCATCAAGCGAGTCTCGACAACGTCGAGGTCGCCGGAAAAACTGGGACCGCGCAATGGGGACCGAAAAACAAAGAGCGCACGGCGGCGTGGTTCGCGGGATTCTTGCCGGCCGACCAGCCGCAATATGCATTCGCCGCGCTTTACGAAGGCGATGTCGGCATCAAAGTGCACGGCGGCTCGACCGCCGCGCCGATGATCGCCGATATTTTCAAAGAAATCTACAAAGGCCAGCAAGTGAATGGACGCCAGCGAAGCGAACGAGAGCCCGAAGTCCGGCGCGCCGAGCCAGTGGAAGAAGAAGACGAATCGGATTGATTGGTAGGGACGCACCTCCGGGGCGTCCGTCGAATAAGTCGGACATCTTGGAGAGATGTCCCTACCTCAAGCCGCCGCCGTTTCCTGTGGCAGCTCCATCGTCCCTTTGAACTTTGGCTCTTCCGGTTCGAGACCGAAGTTGTCGGAGTACAGATCGTCGATCTTCGCCAAATCGTTGGCAGTTAGCATCGGGCACTCCGGCGCTTTGGCGAATTCAATCAGTTGCTCTTCGTTGTAAATGTTCGGTAACGTCGAAGCGACGCGGTCATCCGTGAGTAACCATTGCAACGCGGCTTGTCCAAGTGTGCGCTCCGAATTCTCGAGAAAACGCAAGTTGTCGATTTTTTTGATACCGTTGAGAAGCCAACTGCCAGGGCGATGGCTGCGATGATCGGTTGGCGGGA
>JBIOVE010000230.1:0-7447 GCA_044867565.1 Candidatus Udaeobacter sp.
GTGCCGCCGCAGTTGCGTGTGTTGCAATCGGCCATCATCTCGCGTCTGAAAGTGATGTCCCACATGGACATCGCGGAACGTCGGTTGCCCCAGGACGGGCGTATGAATTTGCAGGCGCATAATCAAAGCATTGACGTGCGCGTTTCGACCATTCCCACCGTCAACGGCGAATCGATCAGTCTGCGACTGCTCAGCCGGGGCGAGCAGCAATTCAATTTTGAGCGGCTCGATTTGAGCAAGAAACAGGAAAAGATCATTCGCCATCTGCTTGCACAGGCCAATGGAATTATCCTCCTAACCGGTCCGACCGGCTGCGGAAAATCAACGTCACTTTATTGCTTTCTCAGCAGCATCAATTCCGTGCAGCGTCGCATCATCACGATCGAAGAGCCGGTGGAATATCGATTGCCAGGTGTTTCGCAAATCGACGTGAAACCGGAGATCGATCTGACCTTCGCGAAAGGTCTCCGTCACATTTTGCGGCAGGACCCAAACGTCGTCATGGTTGGCGAGATTCGCGACATTGAAACCGCTGACATCGCGATCCGCGCGGCTATGACCGGTCACCTTGTTTTCAGCACGCTGCACACGAACGACGCAGTGGGCGGCATCACGCGCTTGCTCGACATGGACGTAGAGCCGTTTCTGCTCGCCTCGGTGGTGAAGTCATTCATCGCGCAACGGCTCGTGCGCACAATCTGTCCAGACTGCGTGCAGTTAGTCGATTACCCGCGTGAATATCTTGCGGAGATCAGTTTCCCAGTGAAAGAACTCGGCGCCCGCTTCCGGCGTGGCGCGGGTTGCGATCAATGCCGCCAGACCGGCTATCAAGGTCGCGCGGCAATTTATGAGATTTGTCTGGTGACCGAACCCTTAAGAAAACTAATCATGCAAAAGCGCGACGGCGGCGAGCTAAAGCAATGTGCCATCGCCGAAGGCATGGAAACGTTGCGGCAGGATGGCTGGCGGCGTGTCGCGCAAGGCAAAACGACCATCGAAGAAGTGGTGCGCGTTACACAAACCGACGAAGTGATGGCCGAAACGACGGAAGAAGCCGAGCCGGTGGTGGCGGCATAGCGCGCTAAATCGACAATCGGTTTTCTGTGCTTGGGCAACATATGCGTCTCGTGTGCTTGTGCCGACGTTCCTTCGGCACAAGCTTTTCGTCAGCTCATTAATCCGCCGGCCGAGCGAGGAATACGGCGCAAAAGAGCAAAGGTCGTTTTGGCCAGACGCCAAAACCAACACGTGAGACGCGTGCGCTACTCAAGACTTCCGCGCATCTCGCGAATTGCTTTCGCGTAGTCTTTCGAACGGAAGATTGACGTGCCGGCGACAAGGACGTTGGCGCCATTTTGGATCGATAATCGCGCCGTTTGGGCATTAATGCCGCCATCCACTTCGATGTCGATTCTGCGTCCCTGGAATTTGTTCCATTCCGCGGCGCGTTTCACTTTCGCCATCATTTCAGGCCGAAACGATTGTCCACCAAAACCAGGATGGACCGTCATGACGAGCAAAAGATCGATCTTGTCGAGGAACGGCTCAACGGATTCGAACGGCGTCGCGGGATTTAACGAAAGGCCGGGACGACAGCCGGCGTCTCGAATCGCGCGCAAAGTTTTTTCTACATCGTGGTTCGCTTCTCGCTCCACGTGAACTGTAATCGAGTCAGCGCCTGCTTTGGCAAAGCGTGGCGCATAGCGATCGGGGGTTTGGATCATCAAATGCACGTCGAGCGGCAGCTTTGTTTCTTTGCGCACGATGCCGACGATTTCCGGCCCAAAGGAAATGTTATCGACGAAATGTCCATCCATGATGTCGCAATGGATCCAGTCGGCTCCGGCTTGTTCAACGCGATGGACCTCATCGGCAAGACGCGCAAAATCCGCCGCGAGGATGGAAGGGGCCACGATGATTTTTTCCATGGGAACCAAACGTCCAACGTCGAACGCTCAACGTCCAATATCGAATTCAGAACCCTGCGTTCTTGTACAACTGGATGTTTGACGTTGAGCAGCTGGGCGTTTTCTGCCCTGCCAGCAGATTAAGAGCTTGACGACGCAAGGCTCCGTTTCATGTTACGGCGTTTCAGTCGGTCGAATCGCGCTCGCGGGGAAGTCCTGCGAAGATGAGAATGTGACGCGTTTCCCTCGGACTGAAAAGTGCTTCTAATTAATAATTCATGTTCAACGGACTTTTCGGCTGGTTATCCAGCGACATCGGGATCGATCTCGGCACCGCCAACACCCTCGTTTACGTAAAAGATCAGGGGATCGTTTTGCGCGAGCCGTCAGTGGTGGCAGTACAAGCCGGCACGAACAAAGTGCTGGCGGTAGGTGATGAAGCCAAACGCATGCTCGGTCGCACGCCAGCGAACATCGTCGCGGTCCGCCCGCTGAAAGACGGCGTTATTGCCGACTTCGAAGTAACGGAGGCGATGCTGCGACATTTTATTACGAAAGTACACAATCGCCGGGTGCGCGTGAGACCGCGCGTTGTCATCGCGGTTCCCTCCGGGATTACTGAAGTGGAGAAACGCGCGGTGCGTGAATCCGCGACACATGCTGGCGCACGGGAAGTTTATTTAATCGAGGAGCCGATGGCGGCTGCAATTGGCGTGGGGCTTCCGGTGCAGGATCCCGCTGGCAACATGATCATCGACATTGGCGGCGGCACGACCGAGGTCGCGCTGATTTCACTTTCTGGAATTGTGTTTAGTCGCAGCGTACGAGTTGCCGGTGACGAGCTCGACGAAGCGATCGTGCAGTATATGAAACGCGCTTACAATTTGATGGTGGGCGAACGCACAGCCGAGGAGATCAAAATTAAGATCGGCTCGGCGTATCCGAGTGAAAAGGAAACCAGCGTGGAGGTCAAAGGGCGTGATCTTGTCGCGGGACTGCCCAAAACCCTCATGATTACTTCGCAGGAAGTGCGAGAAGCATTGCTTGAGCCGATCTCGACAATCGTCGATTCCGTGCGCATCACGCTGGAGCGCTGTCCGCCCGAGCTTTCGGCGGATCTCGTCGATCGTGGACTCGTGCTGGCGGGCGGAGGCGCATTACTGCGTGGCTTCGACAAGCTTTTGAGCGAGGAAACAGGTTTGCCGGTCCATGTTGCTGAAGATCCACTCAGCGCGGTCGCGGAGGGGACTGGCAAATGCCTTAATGAACTTAAATTTTTGCGTCAAGTGGCCTCGGCAGATCGCCAGTGGCGGTAGTGATTGCAAATTGCGGATTGCGGATTGCGGATTGTGCAACCCGCTGCGGCTAAAAGCTGCTTTCAATCCGCAATCGAAAATCCGCAATCCGCAATCGAGATGAGTCGCACCAACATCATCGCGCTGCTGATTTTTGGCGCTATTCTCGGATATTTTCTCACCCTCGGCCCGGAAAGCACACGCAAATTCAAGGCCGGAGTGTATCAGTTGCTTGCGCCGTTTTTGACCAGCGGCTCGGGACTAAAAAGGCAGATTACATCGGTGCGCACCGGTCTGAAGTCGCTCGAACAATTAGAGCGCGAAAATGCTGCGCTACAGGTGGAAAATCGAGCGCTCAGGGCGACCAACCAAGGCCTGCGTGATGTCGAGCATGAGGTCAATCGTTTGCGCCACGCCCTCAATTATCGCGAGCGATCCGTCTTTAAATTGATCGCCGCCGAAATCATGACCCGCGACTCGTCCACCTGGTGGCGAACGGTGACGATCAACCGCGGGAAGCGAGACGGCATTGAAACTGACATGCCAGTGGTGACCGACGAAGGTCTGGTGGGAAAAACAACGACCATAAGCGATAGCATCTCGATCGTCCTTTTGGTTTCCGATGAAAACTGCAGGGTCGCGGCGTCGGTGGAAGGCACCCGTGAACAGGGTATCGTCTCTGGCGAGCGCGTGACAGTGGGTATGAATCCACTTTTGAATTTGAATTTTTTGTCGAAACAAGCCGACCTAAAGCCCGGGCAAAAAGTGTACACCTCGGGAGTGGGTGGCGTTTTTCCCTCCGGCTTGCTGATGGGCGTCGTCAAAACTTTTCGGGTGCGGGAGTTGGATGGGCAAGCGCAGGTCACGCCGGCGGTCGATCTCTCGCATCTCGAGGATGTCTTCGTTGTAACTGGCCGAAAATGATATTCTTTTTTCTTCTGCTCGTAATCGTGCTGATCGCGCAGATTGCCGAATGTTTCATTCCGGCGCTGCCCTGGCTCTACAATGCGCATATCTATATTGTGCCTGTGATCGTCTTTTATGGAGCAATGGCGTTGCCGTTTTCCCTGATGCTAGCGCTGGCCTTGTACGCCGGGCTCCTGCTCGACGTGCTCACCGTGCAGGTGATTGGTGAGCGAGTTGAAATCTCAATGGGATCGTCGATACTGCTTTACGGGGTGCTGGCGGGAATCATGCATGGCCTAAGACCACTCTTCGTGCGCGGGCGGTGGGAAGTGCACTGTATCCTGAGCGGCATCTGCACATCGTTGATAGTTCTGGCGCAATACTTAATGATCACATTCCGGCGCGGTTCCCTTGTTTTTACCCGTGAAACGTGGTGGCAAATCGGCGGGCCTGGCCTGATTGCCATGGCCATGGCGCCGATCTTGTTTTGGTTTTTACAATGGATGGGACGGATGACAGCTTATTCAACCACCCTTCCTGAAAGGGGCCGTTTCGAATGAGCCGACGCCGTCTCAATTCGCGTTTGCGGATTCAATTTCTTGGGTTGCTCATGCTGCTGGGCATGGGCGCCCTTGGCCTCAAACTCTGGTGGATACAAGTGGCGCATGGCGCCGAATGGACTGCGCAACTTCGTGGCAGTTCCCAAGCAACGGTGCGAATTCCGTCAGTGCGCGGCGAGATAAAAGACCGCAATGGACTGACGCTAGTCCAAAACCGGGCAAGCTATGAGGTCGATTTCTATTTGCCAGAGATGGTCAAAGGCTATCGCGAGCGCTTCGGTTCACCGCCCCTGACTGAGTATCGAGCGATTATCAACGGAATGCCAAAAGACCAGAAAGAGCCGAACATCATCACGATCGTTAATGACGGCATCATCCCGCGGCTCAATGAGCTCGATCTTGCGCGCGATTACAATGCCGGCAAGCTGCAGAGACACTATCGCAACGACACTGAAGTTCCGTTTTCCTATATCAAAGATATCGATTTCCCCACCATGGCAAAATTTTCGGAGCACGATGTGGGATTGCCGGGAGTGGATATCGCCATCAAGCCTGTGCGTTCCTATGTCTACGGAGCACTTGCCGCGCATATTCTTGGTTACGTCGGCGCGCCGGACGATATCGATAAGGAGGAAGCAAAGAAATTCACGTTTTACCAGGGAGATGTGGACGGGAAATCGAATATCGAAAAATCGATGGATGAATATCTGCGCGGCAAACCTGGCGTGCGTTATTTGCGGCGGAACGCAAAAGGCGTGATCGATGGCGTCCTGCGCGAAGATCCGCCACAGCAGGGAGCGAATGTTGTCCTCACGCTGGATGCGAGGATTCAAGCTATTGCCGACGAAGCGTTGCGCGCTGTAGGTCGCGGCGCAGCGGTGGTTGTCGATCCAAACAACGGCGACATTCTGGCGATGGCCTCGGTGCCGTCGTTCGATCCGAACACATTTATTCCCAGCATTAAGGCGAAGGATTGGGAGCTGCTGCAAAAAGATGAGACCAACCCATTGGTCAACCGCGCTGTGAGCGCATTCCCGCCTGGATCGACATTCAAACTGATCACTTCACTCGCCGGTTTGCGCCGCGGTCTCTCGAAAACGAAATTCACTTGTTATGGCGGCGTTTCTTATGGCGACCATTACTTTCAATGCTGGGTGAGCGAGAAACATTACACGCACGGCACACTCACGTTAGCCGACGCGATCAAAGTATCGTGTAACGCCTTCTTTTATCAGTACGGCAATGCCGCCGGAATCGATTCGATCGACCGGGTAGGCGAATTGTTGGGCCTCGGTCAGCCCTCGGGTCTCAACCTCACGGGCGAGCAATCCGGGGTATTACCGGGTCCTGACTGGATGCGAATTTATTATCCACAGGAAAGATGGTCGCAAGCCTATACGGCAAATGTTTCTATCGGCCAGGGGTACGATTTATGCACCCCCTTACAAATGGCGATGGCTTATTCAGCCATCGCCAATGGCGGCATTTCCTACTACCCGCGCCTTGTCAAAAGAGTGTTGAACCAAGACGGCACACCGGCCCTGGATGAGAACGGTAAAATCGCAGTGCCCGAAGAACCGAAGGTTCACGCTGATTTTCGTAATGAAATCTCGCCTGAGGACATGGAACTGGAGCGACGGGGATTTTGGAAAGTCGTTAATGAGGACGGCGGAACGGGCGGTCGCGCTCGCTTGAGCAATGTGCAGGTAGCGGGAAAAACCGGCACCGCTCAAGCCAAGTATCACGGCAGAGAAGATACAATTGCCTGGTTTATTTGTTGGGCGCCGTTCGATCAACCGAAATATACTGTGGCGGTGATGGTGCAGGGTGGGGAACACGGCGGCAGCGTCGCCGGCCCAATTGCCAGCAGAATCCTGGAACGCTCGCTCGCGCTCGATGAAGGCAAGTTCGATATGCAAGTGGCGTGGCTTTCACCCGCGCGAAAGGCTAATGCGTTCCAAATGCTCAAGGAAGTGAGTTATCGCGACTCCGGACTAGGTCTGGGAGGCGATGACGAAGAAAATGCCGACGCTTCGCAAAGTGCGGATGCGCAAATGGCAGGTGCAGGTGCCGCTCCCGACGTAGAACCCGAAGCGGATTCGCAAGGCAAAGTGAGACGGCGAGCTGCCGCTCCTGTAGCTCGCGCTGTCCCGGTTGCGACGCCGCGTCCGCGCAACTTTTTTGAACGGATATTCGGCGCGCGGCGTCAGCCAAAGCCCGCAGCCACACCACCACCGCAACCTACCCGCCGGCGTGGCATACGATGAACTTTCGATCAGAAACTTTGCCGCAAAACGTCCCGGCGATTTTGCTTCTGATCGCTCAACCTCTTTTGCTTTATGATAGACAAGGTAAAAAAAATTTTGGGGCTTTCTTCACGCAAGACTGGGAACAAACTCATACTCAGCGTAGAAAAACTCGAGTCGCGCGTTGCGCTGCTCGAGAATGGCCGGCTCGAGGAATACAGCGTCGAGCGTAAAAGCTCACGCAATATCGTCGGCAGCGTTTACAAGGGCAAAGTCAGGAACATCGAGATGGGTTTAAAGGCGATGTTCGTCGACATCGGCTTCGAAAAAAACGCTTTCCTTCATTTTTGGGACGCCATTCCCGCCGCGCTCGACAGTGGAATTGAAGAAATCGACCGGCCTGCGAACAAGCGGCCGCGAAAACGGATCACCGCAAAAGATATACCGAATATTTACCCGGTCGGCTCGGACGTAATTGTCCAGGTAACTAAAGGACCGATCGGAACGAAAGGGCCGCGGGTCACGACAAACCT
>JBIOVE010000231.1:0-9301 GCA_044867565.1 Candidatus Udaeobacter sp.
GGAAGCGAAATTTGTGAACGCGCGCGTGGAATTGAATTTCGGCGGACCGAATTTCGATATTGAAGATTACAGCTTCGTTAACATTGCCGCGGAATACGAAGTGAACCCGCATTTATCGATCTTCGGTCGAATCGACAATCTGACCAACGAGCATTATGCAGAAGTTTTCGGTTTTCCCGCGCTGGGGCGGGCGGCGTACGGAGGAATCAAGCTGCGCTTTTAGTCGCCCTTGTCATTCCGAGCGAAGTCGAGGAATCTCTTATTGTTGGTGGTCAGAGATGTCTCGACTCCGCCCGACATGACAAAAGAATGAGTCCGCTGGTTTATATCATCGCCGGTTTGATCGGTGGCGGATTGCTTGTTGCGGTTATTTTTCTGCTGCTCCGGCCGAAGGCCAGCGGCATCGAATCCGAGCTGGTAAAGCGGATCGATGTGCTCGACCGAGCGCAGGAGCGCGCCGAGAGGATCATCCGCGAGGAGATGTCACGTGGGCGTGAGGAGAGCGCGAATGTCGCCAAAGCGCAACGCGAAGAGTTGAGCAAATCGCTCGAAGGCGTCCGTTCGATTGTCGATCTCAGGCTGAAACAATTGCAGGAGGACAACTCGAAGCAGATCGACAAGATGCGTGCGACGGTTGACGAGAAATTGCAAGACACACTCGAGAGACGGCTTGGCGAATCGTTCAAACTTGTCAGCGATAGACTTGAGCAAGTTCATCAGGGCCTGGGCGCGATGCAGCAATTGGCGAGTGACGTCGGCGGATTGCAACGCGTGCTAACAAACGTGAAAACGCGCGGCGGCTGGAGCGAATGGCAACTCGGCGTCTTGTTGGAAGAAATGCTGACACCGGATCAGTTCGCCCAAAACATGAAGATGCGCGATGAGACTGATGAGCGAGTCGAGTTCGCAATCAAGTTGCCCGGTGACGAGAACGGCGCGCCGGTGTGGTTGCCGATTGATGCGAAATTTCCGATGGAACATTACGAGCGGTTAACGGCGGCGCAGGAGAAGGGCGAGGCCACCGCGGTGGAAGCGGCGATTAAAACTCTCGAGGCGCAGTTGAAGCGGTGCGCAAAGGATATTTGCGAAAAGTATATTAATCCGCCAAAGACTACCGATTTCGCCCTCATGTTTTTGCCGAGCGAAGGACTTTACGCGGAGGCAATTCGCCGGGTTGGTTTGGTTCAAAATGTGCAGCGCGATTGCCGAGTCACTTTTGTGGGCCCGACTACGCTCGCCGCATTGCTCAATAGTTTGCAGATGGGTTTTCGCACGCTTGCGATCCAGCAACGATCCAGCGAAGTCTGGAACCTGCTGGCAGGAGTGAAAACCGAATTCGGAAAATTCGGTGAGGCGCTATCGGGAGTGAAGGAGAAACTCGATCAAGCCGCGCGGAAAATCGAAGATGTCGATGTCCGCTCGCGCGCCATCACGAGAAAATTGCGGGACGTGGAGGAATTGCCATCGAATCCGCAGCCGATGCTCCGCGAATTGTTACCAAAGGACGAAGTGGAAGGCTAAGGGGCTCGGCCTCTACCGGTAGCCCGATTTGGCTTGGGTCCATTTCCCATCTTTCTCCACAACCATTACGGCTTGACCGTAATAGTACATCTGATTTCCCCCCGGCTCATCCGACTGCGGAAAGCCAATCGCCATCCTGCCGTCCTTGACTTTGTAAACCAAAACATCGAACCGCGTTCGCTGGCGGGTGATATTCGAACCGATCTGCGCTCCGCCCGGGCTGAGGGTGATGAGTTTCACCATCTCCAGCGCGAGCGCATCGTACTTGCCGTCCAGCTCGGAGTGTGTGACGCGCGTCCCCTGCAAGTTATAGCTTGAGATATATCCCCGCACAGTGACCCAGGCTTCAACCGGAGAAATCTGCAGGGATTTAAAAAACTTTGTCCCAACCATCTGTCGCAACGGCTCGATCGGCAGCCCAAGAATATTTTGCATTGTGCGAATCTTTGACTGGGCTGACGCGGCGTGAACAACCAAGAGGCAGGACAGGGCGATCGCGAGAGGCTTCATGTTGCGGGGATTTCTCGCAGAATACCGGAGCCTAATCAAGCCCGAACGCGCGCGAACCTTGTAATGCTTTTAAGCCTGTAACACGTCCTTTAATCTTCATTACAGCGTTTCGTCCCATTTCGTTTGGTCCTTGAGCATGATTTCGCGGAGGAGACGAATGGGTGGCATGCCGTGGTTGAGCAGCTCGTTATGGAACTTTTGCAACGAGAATTCGTCGCCTTGCTGCGCTTTGTAGTCGTCGCGCAATTTCAGGATCTGCAATTTGCCCAGGGTATAATTGAGGTAGAGGGGATCGAAAGTACCGCGCATCGCTTCCTGGCGGGCTGGTTTTTCCTCGTAATAACAGTTCTCCTGGAAAAACTTGGTTGCGGCATCGATCGACATGTTTTGCGTGTGCATTTTGATCGACACGCACAATCGGCACAAACGTAGAAGCGCCTCGTCGGCTTGCGCCATGCGATATTTAGCCGCGCGTTTGGCATCCTCCTCGCTAGGGGTCGAAGCGGTCGAGCTGCCGTAGCCTTCATCGAGCATCATTTTCTCGCAGTAATGCGCCCATCCTTCAGTGAAGGCGTAGCTGCCGAAAATCTTTTCCACTTTGCTCGCCGGCGAGGCGTTCAAGCGCAGAAATTGCACATAATGGCCAGGATAAGCTTCGTGAATGGAAACGACATCCGAGGTGTAATAATTAAAAGCCGTGAGCCATTCTTCCTTTTGCTTTTCCGGCCAGTCACTCTCTGTGGGCGTGACATAGTAGTAGGCTTCGGTCGCGCGCTTCTCGAAAGGACCTGGAGTGTCCATCGATGCGAAGGAGGTGGCCCGGCGGTATTGCGGGGTTTCTTTGACCTGGGCGCGAACATCCGAGGGGATGGTGACCAAATTATGGCTGGTGACGTATTTTCGAATTTTGTCCAGATCCTTTGCTACATCCGAAATGAGATTTTGCGGAGCCGGATGCTCGCTCTGGATTTGCTTGAAAACTTCAATGGGCGATTTGTCTGGATCGATTTTCTTCGCGGCCTCAGCGAACGCCTCCTGTTCCGCTTTTAATTGCTCCATGCCGATCTGAAGAATTTTGTCCGGCGGAAGATCGACGAGCTCGGTTTGCGCCAGCAGTCGCCTGTACTTTTCTTCGCCGAGAGCAAAATCGAGCGATGCTTTTGGAAGTTTCTCCCGTTCCAGCCAGGCTGCATAATCGGCGAGCGCGTTGGCTGCCTTGCGATTGGCGTTCTGGAACGGGGCGCGAATCTCCTCGTTCTTTAGACCGGCGATAGCGGCAACGAGATCGGTCTTGAGAAAATCCGAGGAACCCCTCGCGATCTGAATGGCAAGTTCCACGTACGGTTTGGGAAGGACTTCATTCAGGTTCGTTCTCGCCGCGATGAGAATATTTGGGATCTCGGATTCGATCGCGATGAGGCTGCGAACGCGATCTTCCAGCGGCGCAAAATTCCTTTGCACATAAACATTCAGGTCGGCCGCGCGCGCGTAAATCATCGGATTTCGCTCGAACACCGACATGTCCTGCATTTGAAAGAGTTCCTTCTTAACGGCCGCTTGCAGAATTCGCAGATCGATCGACTGGCGAGGACTTAATTTGGCTGGGTCGAATTTGCTTAATCGATCGTCGAACCGCCGCAGCCGGGAAAGCTCGGCATCCAGCGCGAGGCGGCTGTAGTCAGCGATTTTGCCGTCATATTCATGAAGCCCGAGAGCGGTTCCCTCGAGGGGGTGAGCTGCGAGATAGCCTTTAATGTATTCCTCGGCAACCGCTTCGTACTCGGCATCGGCAGTTTGGGCTGCGAGGCTGCTGGCGCATGGCAGGCAGAGCGCCACCAGCGAAAAGGCGAGCGAGGAAGCTTTGATTGTAACAGCCGGGTTCATTTGCGACGCGACGCTAAGACGACGCTTTGCGCGTTGCCAAAAATTTCCGAATGAGCGATGGTTGAGGTGTTTCAAATCTTGGCTCTAAATATGAGACGCTTCGTTATCATGCCATTATTGGCTTCCTTGCTGCTTGGCGTTCTTTCTGGCGTGAGCGCGCAAGAGGCGCAGCAAGGGAAGAACGAAGACGATAACGGTTACTCGCAAATTTCCATTTTCGCAAAAGCCATCCAATTGATCCGGCAGGATTACGTGGATGGCAACAAGACAAGCTATCAGGATCTTATCACGGCGGCGATGAAAGGCATGCTCTCGTCGCTCGATCCTCACAGTCAATTCATGGACCCGAATGATTTCCGAGACATGCAAGAGGACACGCGCAGCCGCTTTAATGGTCTCGGCATAGAGGTTTCGATGAAAAACGGTTTGCCTACAGTCGTTACCGCGATGGAGGACACGCCTGCGGCCACGGCCGGCATTCTCTCGGGCGATCAGATTTTGAAAATAAACGGTGCTTCAACCGAAAGAATGGACCTCCAGGATGCCATTAATATTTTGCGCGGGCCGGCGGGGCGCAAAGTAACTCTCACCCTGCTTCGCCCCTCGACCAAGGAAATCAAAGACTACACGCTGGAACGCGCAGAGATCAAAGTGCGAAGCGTCAAAGGAGCGAGGTTGCTGGAGGCGGAGTTGACCGGTCCGTTTAGGATCGGCTACATCCGGCTGATTCAGTTCAATGAGCCGACGGCCGACGAATTATCGAACGCGCTCGACGAATTGCAGAAGGAAGGGATGCAGGCGCTGATCCTCGATCTTCGGAACAATCCAGGTGGGTTACTAAACAGCGCCGTGGACGTGTGCGCTCAATTTTTGCCGCCCAACACAAGGGTGGTTTCAACGCAGGGTCGTGTTGCTTCTCAGCAGCATGATTATTCGACTTCGGGAGCAAAAAAAGAGCGTCCGGGCTTTCCGATCGCTCTCCTGATTAACGAAGGTAGCGCCAGTGGCGCGGAGATCGTTGCCGGCGCGCTTAAAGATTTGCATCGTGCCGTGCTCGTTGGCGAAACCACCTTTGGAAAGGGTTCCGTGCAGAATGTCATGCAATTGCCGGATGGCTCCGCGGTGCGATTTACAACGGCAAAATACTACACGCCGAGCAAGCAGGTCATTCAGGAAAATGGTGTGGCTCCGAACATTCGCGTTGCGATGACCGCCGAGCAGGAGCGCGCGCTCTTCACCTTGCGCAATGCGGAAAATGTGAAACCCGAGGACGAGAAAAACATTATCAAGGCAAAAGATCCACAGATGTTGCGCGCAATTGACGCGCTGAAGGGCGTCATGATTTACGCCCAGCAAAACGCACCGAGGGCGGAAGCTGTAAAGAAGTAACTTGTAGGGCGACCGCGTCGGTTGCCCGGTTTGGCAGGCGGAGCGTCTGCCCTACAATTGTCCTGTGACAATATTGGCACTCGAAACCTCGTGTGACGAAACCGCGGTGGCGATCTTGCGCGGCGGCAACGGCCACTCCGGCTCGGAGTTGCTCGCCAGCGAAGTCGCTTCACAAATCGCTGCGCATGAAAAGTATGGTGGAATCGTGCCCGAGATTGCTTCGCGCAATCATCTCGTGCACGCGCCGCGACTTCTCGAAAGGGCGGCACGCAATGCCAGGATCGACGTGTTAGATGTCGATGCGTTTGCGGCAACCAGCGGACCGGGTCTGGCGAGCTCGCTCATGATTGGCGCATCAATTGCCAAAGGATTGGCGATTGGATTCGGCAAACCCTATCTCGCGATCAATCACCTTGAGGGGCATTTGCTTTCGCCATTTTTCGGGAGTGAAGTCGCATCGGCTTCCAGCCGGCCTTTAGACTACGGGCAGGATGCCCGTGCCACGATTCAACCGAACGTTTCGCTGATTGTGAGCGGCGGACACACAATGTTGGTGCGAGTACAGGGCCTTGCTGATTACAAGTTGATCGGATGCACGGTCGATGACGCTGCCGGCGAAGCATTCGATAAAGTCGCCAAGATGCTCGGGCTCGGTTATCCCGGCGGCCCGGAAATTGAAAAACGTGCGCGCCACGGCGATCCAAAGCGGTTCAATCTGCCGCGCAGCATGCTTGATTCTGCGAATTTCAGCTTCAGCGGGCTGAAAACAGCGGTGCGCTACCTTCTTCCCAAAATCGGCGGCATCCCGAACGAAGATGAGGGACCTCACATTCGGAGCTTGGATCGACCAGGGACAAAGCGTGATCAATCACCTTGTGAGTGGTCTTTCGCTTCCGCTCAGGATGACAAGCTGTTGAGCGATCTTTGCGCATCCTTTCAACAGGCGATTGTTGATGTGTTGGTGCGCAAAACAATTGCAGCGGCTCGGACGTACGATGTCGATCTTGTGACGATAAGCGGTGGAGTGAGCTGCAACGAGGAACTGCGGCGACAATTGGGTGAGGCGTGCGCGCACGAAGGCTTTGAATTCAAAAGCGCCGAGGCCTGGTTATGCACGGATAATGCGGCGATGATCGCATTTGCCGCATTGCTGCGATTGCAAGCCGGGTTTGAATCGAACCTGACAGAAGAGATCGATCCCAATCTCGCGTTGGCATGACGTAGGGCGCTCCCCTGAATTAATATTCACGTTCGAGGAGATAATTTGCGAGGCAATGCAGCGGTTCGGCTTCGCCGCTGCGAAATACCGATAGTGCATTGTGCGCCTGGCGCGTGAGCCGCCTGGCTTCAGCGCGGGATTGCTCCAGACCAATTACCGCGGGATAGGTCGCCTTCTTTGCCGCGATATCTTTGCCGGCGCTTTTCCCCAATATCTCCGAGGTTTGCGTCACATCGAGGATATCGTCGATCACCTGAAAAGCCAGCCCGAGTCCATGGCCAAACTGTGTGATAGCCTGGAGTTTTTTGGCTTCCGCATTGGCGCTCATTGCACCGAGCCGCACCGAAGTTCCTAAGATCGCCGCGGTTTTGTTTTCGTGGATAAAGCGCAACTGGTCACGTTTCACATTCTTGCCTTCGGCTTCGAGGTCGGCAACTTGACCGGCAATCAATTTTTGACTTCCTGCGGCGACTGCGACTTCGCGCAATAAGATCGACATGTCATAACGCGGCGCCGGCTTCGCGCTGGAAACAATTTCAAATGCGATCGTTAACAGCGCGTCTCCGGCGAGCACCGCGATGCCGTCGCCGAAGACTTTGTGACAAGTGGGACGCCCGCGCCGGAAATCATCATTATCCATGCTCGGGAGGTCGTCGTGAACCAGCGAGTACGTGTGGATGCATTCAAGCGCGCACGCGAAGGGCAGGGCATTCGTGATCTTTCCCCCGCAAGCCTCAGCGGACGCGAGACAAAGAATCGGTCGCAATCGTTTGCCGCCGGCGAAAAGGCTGTAGCGCATTGCTTTGTGAAGGGTTGCCGGTTTCGTGCTCGCTTTCGGCAAATAGCGATCAAGCGCGCGGTCGATCTCTTTTTGGCGGGACCTGAGATACGCTTTCAAATTCATTCCGATATCGGATGCTGATTGTAGCGGCGCTCTGCGAGCGTCGCATTATTTTTCGACCGACCCCGAATGTTTTCGCAGCCGCTCCAGAAGCAAAAGACTAACTTAAATATTCTCCGCCGCTTCCGTTGTGGCGATCGGTTTCACGCGCATCGCCAGAAAGGCGCCGAGAAGCAGAATGCCTGCGCTCCAAAGCTGAGCATGAGTGAGGCGTTCACCGTAGATCCACGCGGAGAGTCCCAGTGCTCCGGCTGGACAAAGAAGTTGAAGCGTTTGTGCGAGCGCCACGCCGATCTCTCGGATTGCCACGTAATACAGGACGTGTGCGAGCGTAATGCAGCTTACCGCGGAGATGATAAGAATGAGGTTAACATGCGCTCCCGCGTGAAGGGGAGTGTTAATTTTGCCGAACGCAAAGGTAAGCGGAAGCAACAAGGCCGAAGTGATGAAACTGATCAATCCAAAACTGCGAATCGACCCAAGCTGCGCGGAAGGACGTTTCACGAGAATTCCGTAAAGTGCCCAGCAGAAGGTGGCCGCAAACGCGATAAATAATCCGGGAAGAGCAATGTGTCCCGCTTTCCATCCCGGTTGAAACCAGACCACACCGAAAGCGCCAATCAACCCAAGCGCCGTGCCCACTTGGAACTGCCACTGACGGATCACGTGGCGTTCCTCTGGGAAAAATGCTAGCGCGAGCAGGGCGGTGAAGATCACCGATGAGCGAGTAAAAATCGCATAAACGCCCGGCCCCATATAAAAGAGCGCCATCACCTGGCTAATCTGGTGAACGACGTTGGGCAAACAGGGTAAGAAGCAAAGCCACACGGCGTGGATGTCGATCCTCGGACCGCCACGGCGAATCCGATTGAACACGAGCGGCATGACGGCGGTACAGGCGACGGCGTATCGGTAAAAGTTTTGCGCCCACGGATCGTAAAAGCGATTCAAATAATACATGAACAGGGACGGCGTTGACCAGATGACGATGGTGGCGAAAAGCGCAGCGTAACCTTCCGAGAGGTCGTTACGGCCGCGCAGATTGGCAATTTCTGGAGTTGAATTCGTTCGCTTCATTGCCGTGCTTCTTTTGAGCGTTAATTTGCTCGCCTACAAACAGTTCGTCGCTCAGATTCGAAGGAAGTCAGGAGAGCATATCCCTATGTCAAGAAATCTTGTTCTCATACTCATGGCCGCCACGCTTCTTTGTTTTGCGCAAAGTGGCATGGGACAGGCGCAGAACAAAAAATCTGGTGGAGGCGCCGTTGAGCATGCCAACAAAGCTGTGAAACTCGCCCAAGCCGGCGCATACGATGAAGCAATTGCCGAGTTTACCCGCGCGATCAAAATGAGCCCGGACGACGCGCGCATGTACAACGATCGCGGCCTTGTTTACCAGAAGACGAACAGGTTCCCTGAAGCGATGGAGGATTTTTCGAAGGCGATTGAAATCGCCCCGAAGAATTATGCCGGCTACTCCGGACGTGGCGCAACGCAGGTCTTCCAGAATCAGAATGACGCTGCACTGGTGGACCTGAACAAAGCGCTCGAGTTGAAACCCGACGACGCACAGACACTGCGCTGGCGCGCCTCCGCATATCGCGGTTTGAAGCAGTACGATTTAGCCGTCCAGGATTATACAGCGGTCCTTTCCCAGACCGACCCCAACTCGAGCGATCAAGCGAAGCTGGCGGCAGCGGACGTCCTGGCGAAGCGCGGTTACACCTACAGTCTGATGCAGCAGTATGAGAACGCGATCAATGACTATAAGGAGGCGATACGGTTAAATCCGAGTGATAGTGAGACGCCACAGCGTCTGCAATACGCACAGGGGATGCTGGCGGCGATGAACGCGCCGCCTCCGACAGCCACGCCAA
>JBIOVE010000232.1:0-4101 GCA_044867565.1 Candidatus Udaeobacter sp.
TCGCGCGCCGGAGCAGATCGGCTTGTGCGAGGGAATAGCCGGCAAGTTTGCTCGCTGCGGCCATCACCTGCTCCTGGTAAATCAGGACGCCGCAAGTATCGGCGCAGATTTCTTCGAGCAACGGATGCTCGTATCGGATTTTCGTCAGCCCTTTCTTGCGCTTGATATAGTCGCCGATGAGTTCCATCGGACCAGGCCGATACAGCGCGATCAAAGCGATAATGTCGTCGAGTTTCGTTACATCGAATTGCTTGGATAAACTGGTCATTCCGCCGGACTCCATCTGAAAGAGGCCGATCGTTTCGCCGCGGTTGTAGAGCGCGAACGCCGCCGTGTCATCGAGCGGAATGCTCTTCAGCGAAAAATCTGGTTCGCGTTTGTGAATGAGCGCAAGCGTGTCCTCGATCACGGTCAGAGTTTTCAACCCGAGGAAATCCATTTTCAGCAGCCCTAGATCGTTGAGCGGCCCCATTGGATACTGGCTGATGACATCGTTGCCTTTCACGTCGCGGCAGAGCGGGATGTAATCCGACAAGTCGCGATCAGCGATCACCACTCCCGCCGCGTGCACACCCGCGTTGCGCGAAAGGCCTTCGAGCACTTTCGCGTAATCAAAAAGCTGCCGGGTCGCTGGTTCGGTCGCCACGGCCCGTTTCAATTCGGGATTCTTGTCCACGGCGGAATCGAGAGTGATATTCAGCTCGTTTGGAATCATCTTCGCGATGCGATCGGCATCGCGATAGCTCAGTCCCATGACGCGGCCGACATCGCGCACCACGCTTTTCGCCTTGAGTTTGCCAAACGTGATGATTTGCGCGACGCGACGCTCGCCATATTTCTGCCGCACGTATTCAAGGACTTCGCCGCGGCGCGCCTCGCAAAAATCGACATCGATATCCGGCGGTGAAACGCGGTCCGGATTCAAAAATCGCTCGAAGATCAATCCGTATTGCAGTGGGTCGATGTCGGTAATTCCGAGAACGTAAGCGACCATCGAGCCTGCGGCTGAACCGCGTCCCGGCCCAACAGGGATTCCTCGTTCCTTGGCAAAACGAATGAAATCCCAAACAATGAGCAGATAACTGACAAACCCCGTTTTTTCGAGAACGCCTAACTCATAATCGAGTCGCTTGATCAGCTCCGCATCGCTCATTGCGCGTTCGCCGTAGCGTTCCCGCAGGCCTCCGTAACAAAGATCGCGCAAATAACCTTCGCGCGTTTTGCCAGCCGGCACCGGATATTCGGGATATTTGGAACGTCCAAATTCAAGATCGAGATGGCAACGGTCGCCGATCTCGAGCGTATTCGTAATGGCTTCGGGAAAATCTCGGAACACCTCTCGCATTTCGGACGGTGATTTAAAATACAACTCCGGCACGTAACGCATCCGGGTTTCATCCTGCACCATTTTGCCCGTGCCGATGCAAAGCATGACGTCGTGGGCTTCGTGGTCGCTTCGGCGCAAAAAGTGAACGTCGTTTGCAGCAACCAATCCGATACCGAGATCTCGCGCAATTTGCGGCAACACCCGATTGCATTTCTGTTGCGCTTCCATGCCGTGATCGTGCAATTCCATGAAGAAATTTTCCGCGCCGAGAATGTCGCGATATTCGGCCGCGCTCTGTTTCGCTTTCTCGATGTTATTTGCTTGAATTGCGCTGTTAATTTCGCCTGCGAGACAACCACTCAACCCAATCAGTCCTGCTGAACGCGCTGCCAGTAGTTCCTTGTCGATCCTCGGCGCATAATGAAACCCATCGAGATGCGCCGCCGTCACCAATTTCACAAGATTGCGATAGCCGGTCTCGTTTTGCGCCAGCAGTGTAAAGTGATATGCGGCGTCTCGGCGCGACCCCGGTCGATCTCTATGCGACCCCGGCGCGATGTAAGCTTCACAACCGATGATCGGCTTCACCCCCGCTCGCGTCGCTTCCTGATAAAACTCAATCGCGCCGAATAAATTCCCGTGATCGGTGATCGCGACCGCAGGCATCTTGAATTCGGCCGTTTTTTTCATCAGCTCTTTCATTCTGATCGCACCGTCGAGCAGCGAATACTCGGTGTGCAGATGCAGGTGAACGAACGAATCCCGGGGCATGCAAGATCACTATAAATGCACAGCCAAAGGCGGCAAGATGAAGAGCGCCGTTGACTCGTTAATTCGTTATATCGTTATTCCGATTCACGGTTCACGAAGTACGAATCACAAGGGTAAAAAACGATGCTTGCATCTGTGCCGCAACGTTGCTATGAGAGCGCGTGCCGCGCTCAGCTTTCGATTGCAAAGCACCGCGCGATGCCGAGTTTACTTCGACATGAAAAAACTGGAAGCGATCATCAAGCCGTTCAAGCTCGAGGAAGTCAAAGAGGCGCTCGCCGAGCTTGGCATCGAAGGGATGACCGTCACGGAAGTTAAAGGGTTCGGCCGGCAAAAAGGTCACACTGAGATTTATCGCGGTAGTGAATACACCGTGGATTTTCTGCCGAAGGTCAAGGTGGAAGTCGTACTCGCGGATGATATGGTGGAAAAAGCTGTGACCGAAGTCGTGCGCGCCGCCAAGACCGGCAAGATCGGGGATGGAAAAGTTTTTGTTCTGCCAGTGGAACACGCGGTGCGCATCCGCACGGAAGAGATCGGCGAAAAAGCGGTGTGAGACGCGCCGCTCGATCTCCTAAAATAGCGAACAAACGATCCGTCCCCTGGCGAGTTGCGTCTCCGAAAAGATTTAGTGAGTTAACGAATTAACGATTTACCGATTTCTTCAATACTCCACCATTCCAAAACTCCATACTTGATCCAATGGCCAAAGACAAAACCCCATCCGACGTCAGCAAAATGATTAAAGACCACGGCGTGAAGCTCGTGGACTTCAAATTCACCGATCTGCCGGGAACCTGGCAGCATTTCACGACCACCCTCACCGAATATAACGACGACATTTTTACCGAGGGGCTGGGATTTGACGGCTCCAGCATCCGCGGCTGGAAGGTGATTAACGCAAGCGACATGCTTGTCATCCCAGATCCCACCACAGCGTGGATCGACATCTTCAATGCCGAGCCTACGCTGAGTTTGATTTGCACGATTGTCGACCCAATCACGCGGGAACCGTACGATCGCGACCCGCGTGGCATTGCCGAAAAGGCGGAAGCTTACTTACAAAGCACCGGCATCGCAGATACCGCGTTCTTCGGCCCCGAAGCCGAGTTTTTTATTTTTGACGACGTGCGCTTCAGTTACACGGCCAATTCGTCATTCCATATGGTCGATAGCGTCGAGGGGCATTGGAATAGCGGGCGCGAAGAATTTCCAAATATCGGCTACAAAATTCGAGCCAAGGAAGGTTATTTCCCGGTCCCGCCGATGGACACGTTGCAGGACATCCGCAACGAAATGTCGCTCGAACTGGAGAAAGCAGGCGTTCCAATCGACAAACAGCATCACGAAGTCGCCACGGCTGGTCAGGCCGAGATCGACGTCCGCTTCGCACCGCTCAAAGTGATGGGCGACTCGATGCAGTATTACAAATACATCATTCGCAACGTCGCGAAGAAGCACAACAAGACTGTCACCTTCATGCCGAAGCCGCTCTTCGCTGACAACGGCTCCGGCATGCATACACACATGTCGCTCTGGAAAGATGGCAAGCCGCTATTTGCCGGAAACGGTTACGCGGGATTGAGTGAGATGGCGCTTTTCTTTGTCGGCGGAATTTTGAAACACGCACCGGCGCTCACCTGCATCACGAATCCGACGACGAACAGCTATAAGCGTCTCGTGCCCGGATTCGAAGCGCCGGTCAACCTCGCATATTCCGCGCGAAATCGCTCCGCCGCAGTCCGCATTCCCACCTACTCCGCCAGCCCGAAAGCGAAGCGGATCGAATTTCGCACGCCCGACTCCGCGGCAAATCCGTATCTCGCGTTCTCGGCGTTATTGCTGGCCGGCCTGGATGGAATCCAGAACCGCATCGATCCCGGCGATCCGCTCGACAAAAACCTTTACGAACTGCCGCCGGAAGAACTCGCGCAGGTCGCCAGCGTTCCCGATTCACTTCGCGGCGCGATCGAAGCCCTTCAGTCCGATCATTCCTTCCTGTT
>JBIOVE010000233.1:0-2612 GCA_044867565.1 Candidatus Udaeobacter sp.
CATCCGGCGGCAGACAACTGATTTGTTTGCGCGCGTGCTCTCGCGAGGCCTCGATTGTGGGCGGTTGATAAACGAGTTCGCCTTTACGGAAAACTGGCACGAGCAAATCGGAATATTCTGTCCTGGCGGGAATTTCAGTCTGCTTCTCGTTCTCAAGATCGACAATTACGCAAGGCTCGCTCATTGCATGATCGGTTTCGTAGATCGCGTCGGCAATGAATCTGCCGTCTGGATGACAAAAGCGCCGCACTTGCAACGATCCCGGACACGACATTTTGGCAGGATCATCGGAAAGCTTGATCCGATACTGCCATTGCTCGCCGGGAGAACGCACCGCGCCCAGCTTATAAATACCGCCTAACGCCGCATCCGGCTGACCAGTAGTGAGCTTCGTTCCCACGCCCCAGATGTCGATTTTTGCGCCGCGTCGTTTCATGTCCGCGATGACGCGTTCATCCAAATCCCCTGAACAAACAATTTTCGCATCTGGAAAACCGGCTTCATCGAGCACCTTTCGCGCTTCGATGCTCAACGCGACGCGGTCGCCTGAATCGAGCCGCACCCCGATCATTTTGTGTCCGCCTTTCCGTAACTGCTTGGCGACTTCGATGGAGCGGCGCACGCCATCGAGCGAGTTGTAAGTGTCCACCAAAAAGACGCAATTGTTGGGCAACGCTTTTGCATAAGTTTCAAACGCCTCGCTCTCTCTTTCGAAGAACATGATCCAACTGTGCGCCTGCGTGCCGCTCACCGGGATTCCGTAACGCTGGCCCGCCTGCAGGTTCGATGTGCCCGCGCATCCGCCGATGTAAGCTGCGCGCGCCCCGCTCAAGCCACCATCAACGCCTTGCGCGCGGCGCAAACCAAATTCGATTACCGCATCATTTTCAGCGGCGCGACAGACGCGTGCCGCTTTCGTCGCAATGAGGCTTTGGAAATTGAGCATGTTGAGCAAAGCCGTTTCCAAGAGCTGACATTGGATGATCGGGCCAGTGACCCGGATCAGGGGTTCGTTCGGAAAAACCAGTGTTCCCTCGGGAATTGCATCAATGTCGCAAGTCAGTCGGAGACCGCGCAGATGATCGAGAAAGCCGGAATCGAACAGCGGCTTATGGTCGTTACCGCGTTGCGAGGCGAGGTAATCTATTTCTCCATCGCCAAAATGGAAGGTGCGCAGAAAGTCGATTGCCGTTGCGAGTCCGCAGGCGACCGTGAATTCACCCCCGAAGGGATTCTCCCGAAAGGTGACCTGGAACACCGCTTCATGATTTCTCACACCAGCTCTCCAATAACCACACGCCATTGTTACCTCATAAAGGTCCGTCGTTAGAGCGGAGAACGTGTGCTGGTGCTGCGTCATCGGCTACTCACAATTTAGACAGCCCTCCGGGAGTTTGCGACTCTCTGGGTAGCGCACGCGTCTCGCGTGTTGGCGAGCGCGCCTCACGATCGCGAACTTTTCTTGGAAGTTCTAAGCATCTCTGTCAATAGACTTAAAGGAAGCCTGTTTCGGCGCGACGCCGAAACCAACACGCGAGACGCGTATGCTCCCCAGACAACCGCAGCCAGCCCAGCTGACGTTTGTAATCTTAGAGAGATGAAACAAAGAAAACCCGAACGCAGTTTTCCTTTTCTCCGAATCAATGAACGCGAACGCAAGCCTCGCAAGCACGGATTAACAGAAATCCGGGGGCCATATTACTCGGTAGTCGGTCGACGGTACCTTGAAGATTTGTTTGAGATGATGGCCAGTTATGTGGATTCACTCAAATTCGCCGGTGGCTCATTCACACTCATGCCGGAGCGGGCTGTGCGCGAGATTATCGATCTTTGCCACAAACATGGCGTCCTTGTTTCAACGGGCGGATTTATCGAGCGCGTCCTCGCGCAAGGCGGCAAGGCCGTGCGGCAATATGTCGATGAATGCAAGAAGCTGGGTTTCGACATCATCGAGATCTCAGCCGGTTTCGTCTCAATCCCGACCGACGACTGGCTGCGCCTTATTGAACTGGTGCGGAAATCCGGATTAAAAGCGAAGCCAGAAGTGGGAATTCAATTCGGCGCCGGCGGTGCGACGGCTGCGGCGGAGTTGGAGGCTGAGGGCACTCGCGATCCGAGCTGGGCGATCACGCAGGCAAAGCGATTTCTCGATTCCGGCGCGGACATCATCATGATCGAAAGCGAAGGCATCACCGAGAATGTCGATCCATGGCGAACGGATGTTCCGGCGCGATTCATCGATGAAATAGGGATGGAAAAGCTCATGTTCGAAGCGGCCGATCCGGATGTCTTCGCGTGGTACATTAAAAATTACGGCGCCGACGTGAACCTCTTTGTCGATCACAGCCAAATCGTGCAACTGGAATGTTTGCGCGCCGGTATCTGGGGAACGAAGAGCCTGTGGGGACGCGTGGTGACGTATAAAGACGCGAAGAGCGAATAGTGATCGGTGAATAGTGAATGGTCGTTGCCGCCGTACCAATTACTGATCACTATTCACTGTCAGTGCGGCCCGGCGCTCCCCGCGACATGAAGCAAAAACCAATCGCTGGCCAATTGCGCGACGCGCTCCAGCGCGCCCGGTTCTTCAAAGAGATGCGTCGCGCCGGGAA
>JBIOVE010000234.1:0-2405 GCA_044867565.1 Candidatus Udaeobacter sp.
GGAATCCTCAGCCAAAGCATGCTAACAACTCCGCGCGTGTACTACGCGATGGCCCGCGACGGACTTTTCTTTGAAAGCGTTGGCAGACTCTCGCAACGATCGAGAGCACCCGTGGTTGCGATCATTCTCCAAGGTGTGGCGGCAATCATCATCGCCTGTTCTGGCACATATGGCCAGATTTTGAATTTCGAAGTGACTGTCGATTTCATTTTCTTCGGAACGACGGCGGCAGCGCTTTTCATTTTGCGACGGCGCCAGATCGGATCGGACGCCGCAATCTACCGCGTGCCAGGACACCCATTGACCACGATCCTGTTTGTCTTATCCTGCGCCGGAATTGTGGGAAGCGCCATCGTGGCTTCGCCCGCCAATAGCGCCATCGCGCTCGGTATTATGCTGGCGGCGCTCCCGGTTTATTATTTTTGGAGCAGATTCAAACGAGTCCATCCATGAGACACAAGCAGTCCGACTACATGCATTGGTCGAAGACGCAGAGCCGCGCGCGGTTCAATCTCGCTACCAGCGGCGTGGCCGCATTTCCTCTTCGCGAACTGCCCGTGAATCTGGAGAAACTCGAAATTAATGGCGATAACAGCTACGGCTACGCGCCTCTGCAGTCCGCCATCGCCCAACATCACGGCGTTGATCCCGAGTGCATAGTGGAATCCGCCGGCACGTCCATGGCGAATCATCTGGCCATGGCTGCGGTGCTTGAACCGGGCGATGAAGTTCTAATCGAGCATCCGGCTTACGGCCCGATTCTCGATGTCACCCATTATCTGGAAGCGAAAGTGAAACGCTTCCCGCGCTCCGAAGAAAATGGCTGGGCTGTCGATCCGGGAGAAATTCGGCGTTGTGTCACGACCAGGACGCGGCTCATCGTGATCACAAATCTCCATAATCCAACGAGCGTTTTTACGCCGGATTCGGTTCTGCGCGAGATTGGCGATATCGCGCGCAGTATTGGAGCGCTCGTGTTGGTGGATGAGGTTTATCTGGATGCCGTGTATGAGGAGACGCCGCGCAGCTCATTTCATCTTGGGCCTGAGTTCGTGGTCACCAGCAGCTTGACCAAGGTTTATGGGGTTAGCGGTCTCCGCTGCGGATGGATTCTGGCGCATCCTGATCTCGCGTGGAAGATGCGGCGCCTGAATGATCTTTATAGCGCGACGCCGGTTCATTCGGGCGAGCTTCTCAGCCTCGCCGCATTCAAGCACCTGAATCTTCTTCGGGACAGAGCACGCAGGATCGTGGAAGCGGATCGCAAATTGCTCCGCGAGTTCCTGGAAAGGCAGGAGGAGATCTCCGCCGTAGCAACAGATTGGGGCACAACTTCATTCGTGCAATTGCGAGAGGGCAACGCCGATGTTTTCCTGCAGCGCCTGCGATCGGAATTCGACACTTCGGCAGTTCCCGGCCGTTTTTTCGAAATGCCTGATCACTTTCGCATCGGCATGGGTGTGAATACGGAAATGTTTGCAGAAGGCTTGAACCGAATGGGTCTTGCGCTTGCATAGGTGGATCGAGCAGTCCCTGCTCGATGTTAAAATCAGGCGGCGAAGCCGGATTTGTTTTGGCATCGTCCTCGGAGCGGCCGATCCACCGCAACGGAGTCGCACTGCCTCACGTTAGTTGCTTACGGAGCAGCGTGATCGACAATCAGCAACGAAATGAACATTCAAAGTGATTTCGAGATTCGTCCGGCGCGCGTGGAAGATGTGCCGATCATTCTGGAATTGATTCGCGACCTGGCAACTTACGAGCGCGCGCCGAACGAGGTCACCGCGACCGAAGAACAGCTTGGCGCCGTCTTATTCGGGGAACGACCCGCCGCGGAAGTCCTTCTCGCGTTTGAAGGAAAATCGCCGGTCGGATTCGCCGTGTTTTTTCACAATTTCTCCACATGGCTTGGGCGACCCGGGCTTTATCTCGAGGACCTGTTCGTGAAGCCGGAAAAGCGCGGTAAAGGCTACGGGCGCGCATTACTTGTCGATCTTGCCAGGATTGCGCTGGAGCGCGGTTGCGGCCGGATGGAATGGGCCGTGCTGGATTGGAATGAACCGGCAATCAAGTTTTATCGCGCTCTCGGCGCTAAACCGATGGAGGAATGGACCGTGTTTCGATTAACGGGCGAGGGGATTGAAAGATTGGCAGGAAAGTAGCGCATGCCTCCGGCTCGCGCGTGCCGACGATGCTCGGAGTTCCGCGTTTACGCGGTCACGGTACGAACTCGCCGCCTAAAGGCGGAACTCCAAACGGTACGCATGCTCACAGGTTGACGCCCGGGCACAACTGCAAGAACGATTACGAGGCAAGAGCATCCGCCTTCGCAACGCTACGTCGGGACAAGAGGCTACGGTGGGGCAAGGGAGTAAGAAGAAGAGGAAGAAGCAAGTGATCAAGGA
>JBIOVE010000235.1:0-8195 GCA_044867565.1 Candidatus Udaeobacter sp.
AGCGCTCGTCTTGTTAGTAACGGCCAGACCTTTGGAAAAAGTTCGTGACCCGCGAACGCTTTCGAAGTCACCAGCACCCGAGGCGGGTGCGCTCTCCAGAGCGTCGCGGAACGGTAACAAGTCTTACGGACGCAAGGTGGCTGGCGCTAGCCCCGGGCCGGTGCTCGCAGGTTGCGACTGCGCCGCGAGTCGGCCGAATGCGCGGTAAACGCCCGATCCGTAGCGCTGCTCGACAATCGCTTCGGCGATTCTATCTGCGAGCAGTTCCCGGTATTCCCAATCGCGCGCCTGGTTGCCATCGGAGCGATTACTTAAAAAACCGCATTCGACCAGGACCGCCGGATAATTCGCAAGCCGCAGAACCCGGAAATTTGCCGTGCGCACCCCACGATTGGCCGAGCGCGGGATGGTCATCAGCCTGGCTTGAATCCGATTGGCCAGCTCGGATGATGCCCCCGAATGATAATAAGTCTCAAAGCCGTGGACGCCACGTTTCCGTGAATCGTTGAAGTGAATGCTCACGAAGATGGCATTTTTCTGCGAATTCTCGATGCGAACACGTTCGTCCAGCGGGATAAATACGTCGGAGGACCGCGTCATGACGGTTTTTAATTGCGATTCGCGCAGCTTACGGTCAACGCGCTGGGCCACATCGAGCGCAACCATTTTCTCGGCCGGACCGTAGCGGCGATGCGTGCCGCTATCCTTGCCGCCGTGTCCGGCATCCACCACGACAGTAGTAAAAGTCTTGCTCGTATTTTTGACCCCGCCTCTTGGCACGGTCGAGCAGGCGCCGAATGAAGCCAGGAAAGCGATGGCGAGAGCGCGAGTAAGCTGGCTCGGCATTTTGAGTTAATAGCAGGAATACGTCTTTTATCAAAAGTTTTTCGCGGGAAAACTTAGGGGACCCATTAGTAATTGCGCCGACCAGCCATTCATTTTTCGGTGATTGCATATAAAAAAAGCACTTGTTTTTTGGGCTGCTGCACTTAAAAGCCTTTACCTATTTTATGATGATCCGATTAGCTTTTTTACCGCTGTTGCTGGCGTTGAATCTTTCAATGTGCAAGAAAAACCCGAGCCCAACTGCGAGTTCCGAGCCGGTAGCTTCATCGCCAGCGGCGGCCGGCGAGACTGCCGCCGGCAGCCCAGGCCCGGCCGCAGCGCCGAGGGCGAAAGTCACCAAGCCAGTGGTCGATCAAACCGCGCAAACAATCATCTTTTGTTATCATCGCTTGGTCGACAAAGTTCGCTATCCAGGCACCGAGATCACGCCGGCCGATTTCGAGGCGCAGATGAAACAACTCAAGGATGCCGGGATCACCGTAATCAGCCTGCAAGATTTACTCGCGTGGAAGCGTGGCGAGAAAAATATCCCGCCGCGCTGCGCGGTCATTACGTTCGATGACGGTTGGAAATCTCAATACGATGTCGGCTGGCCGATTCTTAAGAAGTACGGATATCCGCTGACGCTGTTCATCTACACCGAAGGCGTGCGCGGCGGTAGCCTGGGTGGCGGTGAAGCGATCACGTGGGAGCAGCTCGCCGACATGCGTGACAACGGAGTCGATATCCAGGCGCACACTGCGACGCATCAAGATTTGCGCGAAGGGCATAACATAATGTTGATTGCCTCCGGCGGGAAGAGGACCAAAACAAAATTAGCCGGGCCCGAATACGAGCAATGGGTCCAAAACGAAGTCGTCGGATCCAAGCAACTGCTCGAGCAGCGGCTCGGCATCAAAGTGAATTGCTTCGCCGTGCCCTTCGGCAATTATAACGAGCACGTTAAAGAACTTGCGCGAAATGCCGGCTACGAAGCGATGTTTACCGTTTATGGTCAGCCGATCACCTTTACGTCCCCGCTCGATTCGCTCGGTCGTTATGCGATAGAAGCGAACAAGCCGAAAGTATTTGCCGATGCTGTCAAGATGATCGGCGCCTCCACCGGCGGCGCAAGCGCGGTAGCCGCGGTGGCAACGGAAAATCTCTCGACCCAGCCAGCGGATGGCGAAACCGTGCGCACGGCGCTCCCACTCATCAAAGCCAATCTCAGCAGCGTGGGGGCGATCGAGCCCGGCAGCGTGCAAATGCGCGTCAGCGGTCTCGGTGTTGTTCCCGCAAGCTATGATCAGAAAACCGGCGCTGTCTCATATCAGGTGACGCAAAAATTGCGCGAACAGACCTGCACGGTGATTGTCAGCGCGAAATCGGAAGGCAAAAAGGTCGAAGCGCACTGGACTTTCGGCATCGACGCGACTGCCGCGGCTGCGCCCACATCGGCAAGACCAGCACCGACGCCGAAGAAATAGTTGCGCGATGATTCCCTGGGTAGCGCACGCGTCTCGCGTGCTGGCGAGCGCGTCCTCGCGGTTGCGAATTTTTTGCAACGCATCGCATCAAAACAAGACGTCGCAGAAGAAAAGACCGTTTCGGCGCGACGCCGAAACCAACACGCGCAACGCATGTGCTACCGGGAATTTGCGCGGAAGCAATGCAAGGGGAGGATAAACTATGTTTTCGCAACTAAGCGATAGGCTACAGGATATCTTCAAGGAGCTGCGCGGCCACGGAACGATCAGCGAAGCGAATATCGATGCTGCGTTGCGCCAGGTGCGCCTGGCTTTACTCGAAGCGGATGTCGATTTTCAAGTCGCCAAGAAATTCATTGCACACGTAAAGGAAAAAGCGCTGGGAGAAACCGTCCTTCGCAGCATCAGGCCTGGTCAGCAGATCGTGAAAATTTTTCAGGATGAGCTCTCGGCATTGCTCGGAGGCGACGCCGCGCCGCTCAATCTCGGAAAACCGGGCCGGATTTTATTGGTAGGACTCAATGGCTCCGGCAAGACG
The DNA here is from genome assembly GCA_044867565.1 of Candidatus Udaeobacter sp. Lineage (GTDB taxonomy): Bacteria > Verrucomicrobiota > Verrucomicrobiia > Chthoniobacterales > UBA10450 > Udaeobacter. The sequence goes on from JBIOVE010000235.1 coordinate 2,851, forward strand.
ACTTCCTCCGCCAAACTGGCGCATTTTTTGAAAAAGGAGGGCCATGCGCCGGCTCTGATCGCTTGCGATTTGCAAAGGCCGGCGGCGATCGACCAACTCGCAACGCTCGGAAAACAAATTGGTGTGCCGGTTTACACTCCTCATCCGGATGAGAAGAATGTTCAAAACGCCGCCGCAGCTGCGCTTCAATGGCAGGATCGATCCGTCTCGAGCGGGCCAAGCATCGACATCTTCGACACCGCGGGCCGGCAGGAAATCGATGAAGCGCTGATTCAAGAACTTAAAGAACTGAAAGAATTCTTGCAGCCGCAGGAAACGTTGCTCGTGGTCGATGCTGCCACCGGGCAGCAAGCGGTCAGCGTGGCAACGCATTTCAACGATGCTTTAGAAATCACCGGAATCATTTTAACCAAGCTGGATGGGGACGCGCGTGGCGGCGCGGCATTGTCGATGCGCGAAGTAACGCGGCGTCCAATCAAGTTCGCCGGCACAGGCGAGAGGCTCGACCAATTCGAGCTCTTCGTTCCGGAGCGGCTTGCGGGCCGGATTCTGGGAATGGGCGACGTGGTTGGCCTGGTGGAAAAAGCGGCCGAAGCAGTCGATGAAGAGGAAGCCGCCCGCCTGGAGCGGAAGCTGCGCACGGCTTCGTTCGATTTTAACGATTTCCTGGCGCAGTTTAAAATGATGCGAAAGATGGGGCCGCTGGAGAATATTCTTGGCATGTTGCCTGGCATGAGTAACGTGTCCCGCAGTTGCGGGATTGATGAGAAGCAGCTGAAGCGCACGGAAGCTATCGTGCTTTCGATGACGAGCGAAGAGCGGATGCGCCCCGACATTCTGAATGCGCGGCGGCGTCAACGGATCGCGCGCGGCAGCGGCTGCACCGTCACGGAAGTAAACGATTTGCTGCGGCGCTTTGGTCAGATGCGCAAGATGATGAAAAGCGCAGGGAAAATGAAGAAGATGATGACGCAAATGTCGCGAATGAGAGCTTAATATGGCAGTTTCAATTAGATTACGCAGAGAAGGAGCGAAAAATCGCCCGTATTACAAAGTGGTTGTGGCCGATAGCCGCAGCCCCCGCGACGGGAAATTTATCGAGATTATTGGCACGTACGATCCGAAGAAACCGGGTCACAACTGGACGTTGAAAATGGACCGCGTGGAATATTGGATTGCCCGGGGCACCCAGCCGTCCGATACCGTGCGCAGCCTGATCAAAAAAAATAAAAAGCCAGCGGCGGCTGAACCGGCACAGGCGGCGCCTGCGCCGTCCGTGCCTGCGGCCGTAGCCACAGGGACTCCAGAACCAAACGAGAGTTAAGCTCGATATCTGTGGTCGTTGCCCTGCGGGCGACGCGACGCGCGGAAATTAGACACATCAGCGCCGCGCTTCGCACAGCGAAGCGGCGCACTGCTAGAAAATTCGTGTCGATTCGTGTTCATTCGTGGTTAGTTTCTTTCCGACATGAAAGAATTTCTCGAGTTTATCATTCGACAATTGGTCGAATTTCCCGACGAGATGATGCTCACGGAAATTCCGAGCGGCAGAACAACGATGTTCAAGCTGCAACTTCGGCAAAGCGATGTTGGCCGCGTCATTGGTCGCAACGGCCAAACCATTCAGGCTATCCGTGCCTTGCTTGCCAGTTCCGCCGCGCGCCATGGCCAACGAGCCACGCTCGAAATCGTGGAGTAATCCGCCGTAGCGGCGCTCTATGAGCGTTGCATTTTTAATTCGGGCGGCGGTCACAGACCGCCGCTACAGATTGAATGTTCGACGTTGGACGTTAAGCGTTTCTCTATGAAGATCGACATCCTCACGCTATTTCCGGAAATCTGCCGCGTGCCGCTGAGCGAAAGCATCATGAAGCGTGCACAGGAAAAGGAGATCGTCGATCTTCGCATCCATAACTTGCGCGATTGGACGACAGACAAGCATCATATGGTTGATGATGCTCCCTTCGGGGGAGGGCAGGGAATGGTGATGAAGCCGGAACCGATTTTCGCGGCGGTGGAAGATCTGCAAAAATCGAAAATCGAAAATCAAAAATCGAAAATCATTTTGATGTCGCCGGCTGGACACCGCTTCGATCAATCAATGGCGAAACTGTTTTCGCACGAGTCCCATCTTATTGTCATCTGCGGTCATTACGAAGGAGTGGATCACCGCGTGATCGAACACCTCGTAGACGCGGAAATTTCCATTGGCGATTACGTGCTCACGAATGGCGCAATCGCAGCTGTGGTCCTGGTTGATGCAATCGTGCGCTTGCTACCCGGCGCGCTCGGCCATGAGCAATCCGCGGCGGACGATAGTTTTAGTGGCGGATTACTGGAAGCGCCGCAATACACGCGCCCGGCAGAATTTCGTGGCTGGAAGGTCCCGGAGATTTTGCTTTCAGGAAATCACGCGGAGATCGCGGCTTGGCGCAAAGAACAGGCATTGTGCCGTACGCGCGAGAATCGACCGGATCTTTTAAATGGGTAGCGCACGCGTCTCGCGTGCTGGCGAGCGCGTCCCCGTGATCGCGAACTTTTCTTGTGCGACCGCGATTGGCAAATAGATCACGCATTGGAAGATTGTTTCGGCGCGACGCCGAGACCAACACGCGAGACGCATGCGCTACCCAACCTTTCCCAACACCACGCAGGCGTTAATTCCGCCGAAACCGAATGAGTTACTCATAACATAATTCAATTCCGCCGAACGTCCGTGATTTGGAGCAACATCGAGATCACATGCCGGATCGGGATTCTCGTGGTTAATCGTCGGCGGGACCCATTGGCGATCCAGCGCGAGCGCGCAAAGTGCAGCCTCAATGGCGCCGGTCGCACCGAGCGGATGTGCGTAATAGCCTTTCGTCCCGCTGACTGGGATCCGCCGCGCGTGCTCGCCGAATACTTGTTTAATCGACATCGTTTCGGCGCTGTCATTCAGTTGCGTCGAGCTGGCATGGGCATTGATATAATCAATTTGCTCGGGCGCCAGTTGCGCATCCGCCAGCGCATCGCGCATGGCGCGTATGCATGATTCGCCGCTCGGCAGGGGCGAAGTCATGTGGAAAGCATCGTTGTTCAGGCTGTAGCCAAGCAGTTCCGCATAGATGCGTGCGCCGCGTGCTCGCGCATGCTCGAGCTCTTCGATAATGAGAGAAGCTGCGCCTTCACCCATCACAAATCCATCGCGCAACAGGTCGAACGGGCGACAAGCCAGAGCGGGATCGCCCGGCCATCTGCTCATTGTTTTAATGATATCGAACGCCCCGACTGTAATAGTCGTGAGCGGCGCTTCCGCCCCTCCGGCGACAATCATATCGGCAAAATCATCCCGGATATAACGGAGCGCTTCGCCCACTGATACTGTGCCGCTGGCACAACTGTTTGAATTCGTTGTGCCTACGCCACGAAAACCGAAATCAATCGCGATGTTCGAATGGGCTGAGCCACCAAACACCTGGACGGCAAGCGTGGGTTGAACTCCGCGCGCGCCCTTTTTCAAAAATCGGATGTATTGATCTTCGGCCTTACAGACCCCGCCAAGAGCTGTGCCAAAACTTACTCCCACGCGATGTTGCGGTTTTTCACGGGAATAGTCGAAGTGTGCGTCGTCGAGGGCCAGCTTAGCCGACGCGACCGCGAACTGTGCATAGCGGTCGAGGCGTTTCAAACGGTGCGCTGGAAAGAATGCCTCCGCATCCCAATCGCGAATCTCGCCGGCGCAACGAACGCGAAAGGCGCCGGGATCGAAGCTCGCGATGCTGCCGATGCCACTCTTCTCGGCGAGAATTCCGTTCCAAAACTTTTCGCGTCCATGTCCGACGCAAGTGATTGGCCCAATCCCCGTGATGACAGCGCGTCTGTGGCTCATGCGGTCACCGGTTTAGCCTGGGCTTCGACATGTGCCTTCATACAGCGCAACGTCTTGTTTGCAATGTGGTGAATGAAGAAATCGCCAATGATTTTGTCGGCAATTGGGGCGAGGAAACCTACTCGAAATTGCAGATCGTGCGCGATCTCCACCAGGACCCCTTCCGGAGTTTCCTCAAATGTCCAGACCACGCGCATACCTTTGGTGAATGCTTTCAAATGATCAAACCGCACTTCGACTTTTGCACGGTCGATGATTTGCTCGGATGTCCAGGAAATGGGAATCCCGGAGCGCTCGGCTGCCATTACGACGACGGTCCGGTTCGGGCCGCGCTCCAGGTAACGGATGTAGCGATAGTGCGGCAAGATCTTCGGCCAAAGCTCGAGGTTCGCCGCTGTCTCAAAGATCGACATCTTCGGGGCATGCATGATGATGGAGTTCGTCTTGTGCATTTCCAGTGGTGGTAGCGATCTTGCACGGCTGACAGCAAACCAGAGGATACTCTGTTCAAAACCATCTCACTGAAAGCAAAAAATCGTCACGTGAATTGAGCGGTCCCGCCGCGCCGCGAGCATCGAGGCTGGCGCTCACAGCAGCGCAAGGCCATCAGCTACATCGGCTGATTTGACCAACACTTCCACGCTGCAAAGGAACAAAGTCGTTACTTTGCAGACCATCGCCTTCGAGCTCGTTATTTAAGGTCCACGTCTTGCCGCATCTGCTGCCTGAGCCAGCTGGTTCAGTAAGGTAAAGAACGCGGGCGATTGGCCAATAAAAAGCCCCATGTCGGTCAAGAACTTGACCACACCCATCGCAACGCCTTTCGTATTAGTCGGTCGAATGATCGAAACAATGGGGAGACTTCGATCCAGGAACGGGCACGGCTCGGGCATGATCAGGGCCTTGTCGAAGAGCTCGTTCTCTACCTCCAGATCAGGAAAAGTCACCGAAACACCAGTCACGGGATCAACAGCCGTCAAAGGAGGCGCATTACCCGCCACATCCGACCAGGTTTGAAAATGCATGGTCTCGGTAGGACCAATGCTAATCAGGATGCGCAGTACCTCAGTACTCGTCGCTCTCAGTGCCATTGAGGGGTAGAGGCTGTTGCCACCTTGTTCAATGGTTGGAAAGTGGAAAGCAGCGGTATTCGCGATCGCTTGCAGGAAATTGGGATCGCTTGTGTCGGCATCTGTCCTTGGAATTGCCGTGTGCTGGTTCACCCCTAAAGTCGGCACGGCCTGCGGAAAGGTGAAGTTTGGATCAAGGTCCGGGTTGTGACTGTCATCCCGATAGCGGGTCCACCAACTGGTGTCGATTGTAAGTTGCGTCAGGTTGGTGAGCCGTAAAATTCCGCTGGATCCTGTCGCTGAACTGCCTGGCAGAGTGCGAAATGGCTCTAGATCCACAGTAGCCATACCTTTAGAAGCAAGGTAGGCGTTGAGGAACTGGTGATGGGTGATCTCATCATCGG
>JBIOVE010000236.1:0-2844 GCA_044867565.1 Candidatus Udaeobacter sp.
AGGTTGGTGGTGTGCGCGGTGTTTGGCGATCCGTCAGGATTGCGCATCTGCTCGCAATTTCCGTGATCGGCCGTGACGATGCATTTACCGTCAAGATCGAGAAGCCTCGGGATGATGCGGGCGATACATTTGTCCACCGTTTCGACCGCTTTGATTCCAGCTTCCAGCATTCCGGTATGCCCGACCATGTCCGGATTGGCAAAGTTAAGGATGATCAGATCGTAATTTGCCATTCGCGCGAGCACTTCATCCGTGACCGCACGTGCGCTCATTTCAGGTTGCAGATCATAGGTGGCGACCTTTGGTGATGGCACTATTTTTCGGTCCTCACCGGGAAACGCCCGCTCGATCCCGCCGTTAAAAAAGTATGTCACGTGCGGATATTTTTCCGTCTCGGCGATGCGCAATTGCGACTTGCCGGCCGCGCTTACCACTTCGCCTAAAATGTGCTCGAGCTCGGCAGGCGCAAAAATGAACGGCGAAGGATAAGTCACGTCGTATTGGGTGAGAGTAACGAAATGGACCCGCGGCCACACTTCGCGATCGAAGCCATCAAAGTCCTTCAGCAAAAAGGCCTGGGACAATTGCCTCGCGCGATCGGCGCGGAAATTGAAAAACAAAACAGAGTCGCCATCACGCACGCGTCGCTCATTCGCATAGGAAAAAATAAGCGGCGGCAGGAATTCGTCAGTCTTGCCAAGTGAGTATTGTCGATCCACCGCTGCAGAGGGCGATGATTTGCAGATTTCGCCACGCCCCAGAACGATTGCGTCCCAGGCCTTTTTTGTGCGGTCCCAGCGGCGATCGCGATCCATTGCGAAGTAACGTCCCACGACCGTAACAATCTGGGCGCCGCTTTTCCGAAGTTCCTTCTCGCAGGTCTTCAAATAAGCAGCGCCACCGGTCGGTGACGTATCGCGCCCGTCGGTGAAAGCGTGAACGAAGATTTGCGTGACGCCTGCCTCTTTGGCCGCGTCTGCAAGCGCAATAAGATGTGAGTAGTGGCTGTGAACACCGCCGTCGGAAACCAGCCCGAGCAGATGAAGGCGATGGCCGCGCGCGGCAGCAAACGTTCCCTGTAATACCTGGTTGCGCGTCAGCTCTCCGTGCGCAATCGCCTTATTAATTCGCGTCAGGTCCTGATAGACGATCCTGCCGGCTCCCAGGTTAAGATGGCCAACCTCCGAGTTGCCCATTTGTCCTTCAGGCAAGCCAACGTCGGCCCCGCTGGCCCTCAATTTCGCGCCCGGATAATCGCCGTAGAGTTTGTCGTGAAACGGCGTCTGCGCCAGGAGCGTTGCGTCTGCATTTTCTTCGCGCTTCTCTCGACCGCCCGGATTGATGCCCCAGCCGTCGCGAATAATGAGCATAACCGGACCAGCCATATGCCGGGCACTTTGCCGACGATTGCGAAGATCGACAAGCGGTTCTTTCTTCTGTAAAACCAAATCCACCAACTCGAATCCCAAACAAATCTCGAGCAACAACTCCCAAATCTGCTCCAGACGCGTTCTGTTTTGGACATCGGAATTTCTGCAGCGAATCGACGCGAATAGATCAGAAGAAGAGATAGGATGGTCACTTTGGTCCTTGTGCGCTGGGTGTTGGATGCGTTCGTATCAACACCTGCCTGCAGTGATTTTAGCGCTCAGCTTGGTCATAAACGCTTTCTGTCATCTTTATTCGCGTGATTCGCGGGCGTTACCGTTCCGCGACGATATTTGCGGCGATCATCCCCCTTCGCTAGGCTACGGCGTGACGGGCAGATCGCCGCTACAGGAGAGGAAATGAAATGGCGCAATCAATTGCTGGCGCTTTTCTGTCTGCTCGCCTTTGCCGGGCTCGGCGTTCTTTACTTCCAACACTGGGTCGTCCGAAAACCTTTTGGAATCATTTTGTTCATCGGAGAGGGGCTTGCGCCAGGCCGCCTTGCGGCAACCCGATCCTATGCTGGCGGCGCGGATACGCGGCTGAGCCTGGATTCGATGCCGCATGTTGCCCTGCTGACGAATTACTCGAAAGATTTTGCTGCTCCCGATCCGGCAGCCGCCGCAACTGCGATTGCGACTGGAGTGAGAGTTAACAACCGAGTGATCGCTACCAATGGCGAGGGGAAACCAATCAAGAGCCTTATTGAATTGGCGGGGGAGTACGGGCGGGCCACCGGGCTGGTGACAGATGCAAAACTAACTGATCCAACCAGCGCGGCTTTCTACGCGCATCCGGCCGATCCAGACGACGTCGAGAGCATTGCAGCGGAGTTTGTGAATGGAGGAAAGATTGACATCGCGATGGGTGGCGGGGCGGCGCAATTTCTTCCCGCGACAAAGGGCGGCGAGAGACAGGACGGGCGCGATCTTCTTCTCGAGCTCCGTCGCAACGGCTTCGATATCGTTCGAACGCGATCCGAGCTGGAAGCAATTCCCGCATGGCGCCGGTCGAAACTTTTCGGCGCCTTTAACAATGGGGAGCTCGCGTTCGTCAACCAGGTCGAAGAGCGCAGCCAGCAGCCAAGTCTTTCAGACATGGTGCGGCGGGCGATAGAATTACTTCAATACAACGCTGGCGGATACCTGCTCGTAATCGATGCGGGACTAATGCGCAAAGCTGCGCAAGAAAATAACGGGGAAAGAACGCTCGACCAAACCGTTGAATTGGATCGCGCAGTTGCCGCTGCACGAACTTATGCGGGGCCAAAATCGACAATCATTGTCTGTGGTGATGCCGCAATCGGCGGATTGAGTTTGAATGGGTTTCCATTTCGCCAGGACAGCGGAATCGCCCTGCTCGGATTTAATCCTGCGGGACAGCCATGGATTACCTGGGCAACCGGTCCGAACGGCA
>JBIOVE010000237.1:0-6411 GCA_044867565.1 Candidatus Udaeobacter sp.
CTGCGAAAGGTGCAAGCACGCCGCGAATGGCCCACGCGCTTGATTCAGTGGATGCAGATCGTTATTCATCGGCGAGTCGTTACTGGACGCGCGTCAGGCAACAGGCAGTCCGTACCCTTCGTCGTCCGTTTACTGAAGTGGTTTCCAGTTCTGCGACAGCTGCCCGCCCGTTTCATCGGGCTCGGCCCACGTCCGGAACATTTTCACAGTCCAACCGCGAGCGATATTTCGTAATCTGCCATGTCAATCGATTTCGAGAGCATTCGCGCGGCGCATGAGCGGATTCGTACGCATATCAAGCGGACGCCTGTTCTGACCAGCACCCGCCTGGACGAGGCGAGCGGGGCGGCGCTGTTTTTTAAGTGCGAAAATTTCCAGAAGATCGGCGCATTCAAAGCGCGCGGCGCGACTAATGCCGTCTTTGCGCTCGACGACGCGATTGCGCGACGCGGCGTGGCCACGCATTCATCGGGGAATCATGGGGCGGCACTGGCGCGCGCAGCGAAACTACGCGGCATTCCCGCGCAGATCGTCATGCCGGCGAACTCGGCAAAAGTGAAAGTCTGCGCGGTCGAGGGCTACGGTGCACATATTGTCTTTTGCGAGCCGACGGAAGAGGCGCGTGAGATTGCGTGCGCAGAGGTGATCAAGAAAACCGGCGCGACGCTGATTCACTCATTCGAGAACGAAGACGTAATTGCGGGGCAGGGGACCGCAGCGGTGGAATTGCTCGAGGACGTTCCCGATCTCGATCTTGTGATGTGTCCAGTCGGCGGCGGCGGTTTGCTCTGCGGCACGGCGGTCGCGGTCAAATCGATGCAGTCAAAAATCAAAGTGTTCGCGGCCGAACCGGAGAATGCGGACGATGCGGCACAATCTTTTCGCGCTGGCCAACGGATTGTGACCCACAAGAAGTTTACCATCGCTGACGGACTGCGGACGAATATAGGCGCGCCAAATTTTCCGATCCTCCAGCGTTACGTGGCCGACATCGTGACTGTAAGCGAAGAAGCGATTGTCTCAGCCATGCGCACTATTTGGGAGACGATGAAAATAATCATCGAACCGTCAGCGGCTGTTCCGTACGCCGCGATTGCCGAAAGAAAGATCGATATCGGCGGAAAGCGCGTCGGTATCATTCTCACCGGCGGAAACGTCGATCTCGACGCGTTGCCGTGGGAACCTGTAGCCCCGAAAGCCTCCGGAGTGCCTCCTGCGAAATTGTAGATGCTGGAGGCGACACGCTTGCCTCTACAGAGTCACTGCAATCCGTTCCTACTTCAGCGTGATTTCGCGCATCGTTTTGGTGCCGAGAATTTCACGAATGTCGAGTCGCTTCACTGCCGTGGCACGGCGTTGATCTTCAGAGCCCATGATCTTCTCGACGATTGGGTCCATCTTGTCGCGTAAGCCGTCGAGCGCCGCCATGTTCGGATATTGGACCATAATGAGGATGTTGAAATCCTGCACGCCGGAAGCGTCGCCAGTCAGGATTTTGTAATCGAGAATGATCTTTTGCTTCTTCTCCTCCTCGTAAACCGGCTTCACCGTCTGACTGAGAGACTTGATGTAATCATCGCCCAATCCCGCCTTGGTTTTTATCATGGTGAGAACCCAGACTGGTCCCTCCGTGTAAGGCGCATTGCTGCCCGTTTTGCTCATGCTCGTTGGAGTGGTTTGCGCCGAGCAGAGACCAGCAACCACAAGAGACAGCGCAGAGATAGTAAAGATTTTCGTGTTTATCATCCGCGCATCTTGAGTGGTACGGTGTAAACGCACGAGTAGATTTTTGGTCCGAGCAGAAGAAATGCCTATCGTTGGGAAGGTGGTCCGAAAATACGCGGGTCTCGTCCTACACGTCCGTCATTGCCCAGAATTTGCGGAACGCGCCTGGCCAGCTGCGGTCGGTGACACTTTCTCGAGCGGAGCTGCCCATGCGTTCTCGCAATGCGGGATCGATAACCAGTGCCCGAATGGCGCGCGTGAAATCGTCGACATCGCGCGACCTGGTTATTAGGCCATTGGTTTTGTCTTCCACTAACTCTTTAGGGCCGCCGGAATCAGAAACAACGACTGGCACGCCGGAGGCTTGCGCTTCGATGATGACGTTGCCGAACGTATCGGTCGTGCTCGGAAAAACAAAAATGTCGGCCGACGCGTACGCTGCCGCCAATTCCTTGCCCGTGAGATAGCCGGTGAAAAATGCCTCGGGCAACGATTCGGCAAACGCCTCGGAGTACGGCCCGTGACCGACGACAAAAAGCTGTACGGGAAGACCTTGATCGCGCAACCGCCGGTAGGCGTCCGCCAAAACATCAAGGTCCTTTTCTCGTGATATCCGGCCGACGTAAAGCAAGCGAACCTGGCCGTTAGTTGCACCGAATTTTTCCCAAAAGGACGGCTCACGACGCGCTGGAGTAAAGAGCTCGGTATCGAGACCGCGCGGAAAAATTCTCAGTTTCGCAGGATCCAAGCCGCGCCTGATCCATCTTTGCCGGTATTCTTCTGAGTTGACGAAGACGGTGTCGAGCTGGCCATAAAACCAGTGCATGTAACGCCACGCAGCGCTTTCCAGGAAGCCGTCCTCGGTGAGAATGCGGATGTATTGCGGAAAATCAGTGTGATAAACGCCGCTCGTTTGCAGGTTGAGCATCTTGGCTGCGAGCAACGCAGTTAAACCCATTGGCCCGGGCGTGCTGATGATGATCTCGGTAAATTTTTCCCGCTGAATGTAATCGAGAATTCGAAGAATCGGCGGGAAGCTGAGCTTTTGCAGTTCGTACTCGGGCAATTCGAATTCGCCGATCGGCTTGAAATTCTTGATCGGGATATCGTCTGTTTGCAGCTCGCCGCGTGAAACGATCACGGTCAATTCTTTTCCAGCGGCTGCGCCGGCGGCGGTCATTTTCCGAATCGTCGTCGCGACACCATTGACGTCGTCAAGGGTATCGGTGAACCAAGCGCGTTTGCGATTTTGGAGAACGAGAGGAATTTCGCCGGTCAACTCGCGAAAAATCTTTCGCAGCCACGCGCGCGAGGGCGCCTGGCTGTGAAAACCGTAGATGTACGGCGTTAGGATCACCAGGATCGGCGCGATCGCGCTGAGGGCTTGCATGCTTTCGACCATATTGCCGCTGCCGATCTGCTGAACGAATTTTTTGAAAAACCGAAACGCGAGTTGCTCGGCCACCATGTTTGCCATGAGAAATGTGCGGCGCTCCGGTTCGGCGACTGCATCCAATTGGTCGGCGAGTTTCGCCTTTACTTCAGGCTGCGCGAAATAACCTGAAAGCTCCTTCCAGAGCGATACATTTGCAGGCTTAAGCAATTCGAACATTTTCCCGGACAAGACAGCCTGAGCCGCCAGGCTCGCTTTCTCCCCAAGCGTGAATTCGGTCGGATCTCGCCCTTCCATGAAACGCGAAAACATTTGCTCCAACAGCGTAGCGCTCGGTCCGAGTTTTTCGTGGAAATGGTCGTGAATGAAACAAGCGACCGTATTGTAAAAGCCATGCGAAAGGGCGAGCGGAGTTCCCCCCTGACCTTGCGCGCTGCAATTACCGTTCCGAATGTGCGTGAGAAATGTTGTCGCTGAATCTGCCGTTGGCGTTTCCGTGTAAGCCGACGCTGCAAATTGTCCGCCGTGATCATCCGAGCCGCCGATCAAAATCTTTTTCCACGGCTCCGCGTGCGTCGGCGCAAGATTATGGCGATTCGCAAACATGTCGATTTTGTCCGGCGTGAGTTCGCCGAAAAGAGTCTGGGCCAGATCGCTCAACAGGGCATCGCGCAGGCCGTTGATTCCCTCGAAATGCTTGAAAAGAAGGATGAGCCGTTCGAGATGACTCGCCTCAAGTTTGCCGTTAACGCTGTAAAGAGGATGCGCAACCGCATGGGCAATTTGTGCGGTTTGCAGGTAACGTTGCAGCTCAAAAATATTGTCGCGGACCCCTTCGACCTCGTGGTGTTGCTCTTCTGAAATGCCCCACACGAGGATGTGCAGCTTGCACTGATCTTGCGGAAAAAACGTCGTAACCTGTTCACTAATAAATGCATTGGGCAAATCCGCTATTTGTAAACAGCCTTCGATTGCATCATGATCGGTGATCGTGACATAGTCCATTCCGCGCTCCAGCAATTGCCGGTACAGCTCCTTGGGATCGGAGTAGCTGTCGGGAAAATCGAAACGACGGAAAAGCCATTCCTCCGATCGCGCACTGTAGCGCGAGTGAATGTGAAGGTCGCACTTACTCATGTCTAGACTCCCCGCCTCAATCTTTGTTCGGCGATCCAGTCCTGGTAGGTGGTCGCTGTCCTTGACCCGGTCGTCGCCTCGATAAGATCGATGATCTGCCGCCAAATGGCGGCATGAGAATAGTCGGGCGGATGAATGCTTATGCGCAAAAGCGGACTGCCCTGCAAAAGCCGGAAGAGCGCGGCGTTCCAGGCACGACTGACCGCACGTCGCCAATTGGCCCGAACGCTATAAACAATCGATCGCGCGGCGAACTTTTCGCCGGAACGCAGATCGCGCACTGTGTGAAGCCGCGTGGTGTATTCCAATTCGGCATCGCGCGCAGCGCGCTCGGCTTCCTCACTGAGCAACCAGGCCGGCGCGACAAAGCCGCGCGGCTTTAAACCGCTGGCGCGAAATTCATCCCGCGCGGTTGCGATCCGGCGGAGAGCCTCGTCATAATCGAGATCGTAAAACTCGCCCTCGTCTGCGGTATAAAAACGCGTGAAAAACTTGTCACCCACCGTCTCGTTCCCGTGGCGTGGCCGTTCGTGAAAATAGCCGTGGATGACAATTTCGTGGCCGGCCGATTCCAAATCCCGCAGCCAGGAAACGAACTGCCGATCTTTGGTGGCCAGGCCTTGATGATGATAATCGGGCACAACGAGAAGAGAACACGCCGGCACACCGCAATGAGCCAGTGCGGCGATCATGTTATTGGCGATCTCGCGATTCGAAGGGGCCACGTCGTGGATGGAGACAACCAGAAAATCGCGCGACACAGTTGGTGCCGCAATTGCCGGCAAAAATTCCATTGTTGCTGCCGATTCCATTACAACAAATTTTCCACCGCAGATCGGGTTCAAACAAGGCAAATTCGAATCGCCGGGTGGATCGAGCGCTCCGCCGGGCAATTCCAGGCAAGGGACCGCTCGATCCAGCTGGCGGTTAGCCCGTACCCATGTTCAGGATCACGCGAAATTCTTCGCCCGTCATGGGCATGACAGAGAGACGTGATTGGCGAACAAGCTGGACTTTTTTCAACCGCGAATCGGTTTTGATTTGGCGCAGTGTCACCGGCTGGCGCAGAAATTTGACTGGCGCAAGATCGACAGCGCTCCAATCGCCCTCCTTTGCAGTGGGGTCGGGATAAGCCGGTCGCGTAACCCTGGCGATGCCAACGACCGCTTTCTCTTCACCGCTGTGATAGAAAAGAACGTCATCGCCCTCTTTCATTTTGCGCAGATTATTTCGCGCGGTGTAGTTGCGAACGCCGGTCCAACTCGTTTGGCCTTCGGCGAGAAAATCCGACCACGAATAGGAGGAGGGCTCCTGTTTTACCAGCCAGAAATTTTTCATGTGGTAACTCAGGCATCCTGGCTGACACGTCAAGCACGCGCTTCCAGCCCGCCGTTTTCGTGCGGGCAGGATGCCCCGCACGACGCGACAGGCTGGAAGCCTGTGTTACAGTTCGCCTTGCTTCAAGATCGACATCATGCCGCGCCAGCCATTTATCACGTTTGAAGGATCAGAAGGATGCGGGAAGTCTACACAAGTGAAAAGACTCGCGGCCCGCTTCGAGCGCTCGGGTATTCCATTTCTTGTCACACGTGAGCCGGGCGGAACGCCAATCGGCGAAACCATTCGCGAGCTTCTCCAATTTTCTCCACACAACGCCGGAATGACGCCGCAAACCGAACTGCTCTTGTTTGAGGCCAGCCGCAGCCAGCTTGTGCGTGAAACGATCAAACCAGCGCTCGAACGCGGTGTTTGCGTGATTGCCGATCGTTTCTTTGATTCCACGACTGTGTATCAGGGCGCGGCGCGAAAATTAGATCGGAAAACTATTGAACAACTGAACGCATTCGCGGCCGGCGATTGCATTCCCGATATTACTTTCGTGCTCGATGTCGATGCAGCGACCGCGCATTCCAGGATGCAACAACCGCGCAGAGCGGATCGGATGGAACAGCAATCGGCAGAATTTTACGAACGAGTGCGCGAAGGGTATCGAGAACTGGCCGCGCGCGAACCAAAACGCAGTGTGCTCATCGACGGCTCTGGCGACGCGGACGAGATCGAGAACCAAATTTGGGAAACACTCCGAGCGCGTTTCCCAGTATTGGCAAAAACGTCAAACATCAGACATCAAACATCGAACATCTGAAATGGCTTTT
>JBIOVE010000238.1:0-4881 GCA_044867565.1 Candidatus Udaeobacter sp.
GTTACATTCGGATGCCCTCGATGGTGTACGTGCTCGGGATTCCCACTCACCTCGCTGTGGGCACCGACCTGTTCGAGATCATCATCTCCGCCAGCTACGGAACTTTCAGTCACGCCATAAAGGGTAACGTGGACATTCTGATCGCCTTGGTCATGCACACGGGTGCGGCCGTTGGCGCGCAGATTGGCGCCATCTCCACACAATATTTTGCCGGCCCAAAAATCCGGCTCGCCTTTGTTCCACTTCCGCTCATCGGCGCAGCGATCGTGATTTATACTTTGTTTACCGGACACAAATTGTAACCCTCGATGAAAATTTTGATTTGCAGTGACGGAACCCCAACTGCCGAAGGCGCGATCCAATTGGGAGGACTATTGGCAGCGCCATTGAAGGCTGGAACGACCCTATTAGGCATCGCCGAAAAGTCCGCTGACGAACGCCCCCTGGGCGAAGCGCTCGAGAAGCAGGCACAAACCCTTCGCGCACACAATGCGGTGGTGGACATCATTGTGCGGGCTGGCGAACCCGTCCGCCAGATTCTCGATCAGACATCCAGAGCGGACTACGATCTGGTCGTCGTCGGGGCGCGATGGACTGGAGCGACCGGGGATCACTGGCGTTCGGAAAGAATGTACGAAGTGATTAAGGCAATTCAGCCGCCGGTGCTTGTGGCAATCGGCGAGGGCAAGCAGTTGAAGCGTTTTCTTGTTTGCACGGGCGGAAAGGAATTCATCGAGCGAGCGATAGAATTCACAGGCAAATTGGCTGCGGCAGTCGGGGCTTCTGTCACGTTGCTGCACGTCATGGCCGAGCCCCCGGCGATTTATGCCGATCTGGTGCAACTCGAAGAAGATGTCGATCGTCTGCTCGAGTCCAAATCGGAACTCGGAACAAATCTGCGCCGGCAAAAAAGAGAGCTCGAACGCATCGGTGTTTCGGCCGCAGTGCGGGTCCGGCACGGCATCGTGATCGACCAGGTTTTTGAGGAAGCGCGCGAAGGCGATTACGATTTGATCGTGACGGGCACGTCGCAAGCGCGTGGTCTCCTTCGTCATTACATCATGGGCGATCTCACTCGCAGCATTTTAAATCGTGCCAGTTGTCCCGTCCTCGTTGCGCGTGCCGGCAAACCAGCGGCGGCCAGGACTCTTTGGAAGGCTCTCAAAGGATTATTCGGCAGGGGCGAAAAGTAGCGCGAACTTTCTGGGGAGCGCACGCGCCCCCGCGTGCTGCGATTGGCGCCCTCGCCAATTGCTGGAGGACACTGCGACTAATTTCGCATCTGGGAGTTCGCGACGGGGGCGTCGCGAACAGCACGCGAGGCGCGTGCGCTCTCCGGAACACCGCGCTCTAGTTTCTTTCGCATGGAAGCAACTGAACACCTAACTCCGCACAGCTCGCGCGTGCGCCGTTGGCTTGGGCATCTTTGGCGTGAATGGACGATCGAAAGTTGGCGTCCGGTTGCCCCAGCTTTTACCAAACCGGAGCCTTCAAAGTGGAGTGACGCGCGAGTCACGATTGCCTGGCTCGGTCACGCAACCGTGCTCATCAATTTCTTCGGCATCAAGATTCTTACCGACCCCGTCCTTTTCCCGAGAATCGGGGTTCGATTGCCCGGATTCACGATTGGCCCGAAACGTTTGATCGCGCCCGCCCTCGAATTTCACGAACTGCCAGGGATCGACATTGTCCTCCTATCGCACGCGCACTTTGATCATCTCGATCTGCGAACGCTCCATCGCTTTGACGAGAACACCCGCGTGGTCACTGCTCGGGACACGCGAGACTTGTTGAGATGGACGCATCTTCGCGACATCACGGAGCTTCGTTGGGGCGAACGGAAGTCTCTCAAGACTGCTGCCGGCGATATTGATATCATCGCCTTCCGCGTAAACCACTGGGGCGCGCGGAAACAGCGCGACATTTACCGCGGCTACAACGGCTATCTTTTGGAGCGAAATGGGCGGCGTGTTCTTTTCGCCGGAGACACGGCCCTAACGGATAGTTTTGCCGAATTGCGTAAGCAGGGACGCATCGATCTCGCAATCATGTCGATCGGCGCTTACAATCCCTGGATCCGATCCCATTGCGCCCCCGAGCAGGCGATCGAGATGGCGAACGCCGCCGGCGCGCAATTTATCATGCCGGTGCATCACCAAACTTTCCGGCTCAGCTTCGAGCCGTTACGCGAGCCAATCGAGCGTTTCACGGCAGCACTGAAAAAAACTCCAGATCGCATGGCTTTGCGCGAAATCGGCGAGACCTTTGTCCTGCCGCTGTAGCTGTAGCCGCGTCTCTGTGAGATGCGTTGGCGCGCGCATTCTAGCTGCTTGAGCGCCGCGCTTCGCATAGCGAAGCGGCTACAGTTCGACGCTTGTCTCAAGCGCCTGGGGATGTCATCTTTGCCCGCGCCACGCCGACGTAGCTCAGCTGGTAGAGCAGCGGTTTCGTAAACCGCAGGTCACGGGTTCGAATCCCGTCGTCGGCTTTTTTTAATTTTCGGATTTGGATTGCGGACTGCGGATTGTTTGACTTGGATGTTGAGCGTTGACAGTTGGACGTTGGACGTTTCCGCGTTTCACACAAGCATTGCACAGATGACCAATTTCCCGGTTCCTGCCCAATCCGTCTCGATCATCGTCCCTACTCTGAACGAGGAGGAAAACATCGCGCCGCTGGTCTCCGAAATTATTGCCAGCGCTGTTCCTTTTCTGGAGATTTTATTCGTCGACGATAATTCAACGGATGCGACCCGCGATATGATTCGCGCTCTCGCTGGTCGTCATCCGATTCGCCTGATCGAGCAAAATGGCGCACACCTCGGATTAGCGGCCGCGATCGTGTCCGGTGCACGATCCGCGCATGGGGAAATTCTTCTGGTGATGGACGCGGACCTAAGTCATCCCCCCGAGCGGATCAAAGATTTGCTGGCCCCGTTATTTTCGGGCACGGCGGACATGGTAGTCGGAAGCCGCTATGTTCCAGGCGGATCGACGCCGGGCTGGCCGCTCTGGCGGCGAATCGTGTCGAGAACAGGGGCGACGCTCGCTTATCCGCTCACCGGCGTGCGTGATTCGATTGGCGGCTTTTTTGCCATTCCGCGTTCTCAATTACTGGAACTCGCGCCGCAAGTCAGCGGTTTCAAAATAGTTTTCGAGCTCATTGTGCGCGGTGGTGGCGCGCTTCGCGTGCGAGAAATTCCCATCGCTTTTCGCGAACGCGCGCGCGGAAAATCGAAAATGTCGTTCGATATCGCGCGGCAATTTTTTATCCGATGGCTGCGCGTGATGCTCTGGCATCTGGTTCGCGGACCATATCGTCCTGCGGAAACCCCGAAGGCTTTTGTGGTGAGCAACGTGCCAATTGACCCCGAGAGCTCTGGCAGTTGACTAAGTAGAAATCGACTGGCTTGTGGAATCCGGGTCGGCGATCAAACGCACCGGCCTTTTTTGCTTTAAGCGCATGAGCTCAATCGCGAGTCCGATAAATAACAGGAGGGCTGCAAAAAATGTATTGCCATAGGTTTGCGCGCCCTGCGGGAAGAACAAGGAAAGAGAAAGCAGCGCTAACGCTGGTAAGCTCCACCACAAAAGAGTTGAACCTTTCCCGTCGCTTACTCGTTGCGTTATCACTGCAAATGGCAGGATGAGCCAGGAAAAGAAATAACCAAAGGAAAGCGGAGTCGTCATCAGGATCAGCAAAACCAGCAATGCGAACTCCATTGCATCGCTCTCCGGCGTTCGCATGGCGCGCCGGGGGATCACTGCGACAAATAAAATCCCCAAAGCCAGCCCAACACTAATGATGATAACGTTGACGGTCGCAAATTTAAGGTCGGCGACGTTGGCGTAGATTGGGGTGTGCGGCGCAGGAGCGGGATCGGTATCGATGTGTCGAAGGAGCCGATTGCCGACACCAACAAGAGATTGATTTTTCCACGAATGACTGCGCATCGGTCGCTGAGCCACGCCGGTTGCGTCGTATTTCAACATGCCAACACTCCACTTCTCGAGGTCGCGCCAGGCTCGTTCAAATCCGCGGAACGGCGCCGGTAAAATGAGAAGCAAAAACGTTAGCGTCACGATGAGGCTGGCTGCCGCTTTCCAGTAACGCCGGTAAACCAGATAGATAATGGCGATTACTGGAAACGCTTTGATCGCGGCGGCGACCGCAATCAGCGCGCCGGCAGAGGTTTCCCGTTTTGAGCGTAAGCCGATAAAAGCGCCAAGCATTAGCGCGAGCAACACCAGATGCGGTTGGCCGAGGTGGTAACTGGACCAGATGTAAACGATCACGAGCAGACTCGGAATCAGATATAGCCATGCATTTTTTAGATGGCGTTGGCCACCAGCAAGAATTGTCGCCAGCCGAATACTGAAGAACCACGCTGCGGAGTTGATCGCAACGAGCAGAAGAATTAACCCCGCTTGTCCCAGCAAACTCGCGCCCGCCAGAAACAGCGCACAAGGCGGCGGATACATAAAATCGTACTTCCCGGAACGAAGGAAAAAGATTTCATGACCCGCCAGTACGTGTTGGCCAGTATCGTACCATAGTTTGTAATCCATAATGCTGCGGCCACGAAAATAATGGAGGAGCGGGACGGCCGAAAAGACGATTGCCGCCACAATAAAGATCCAGACCAAGAGACGAAAAGCCGTCAGGCTATTTAATCGATGATTGAGCGCGGCCCAGCTCGCACCTGGGGCTGAATTCCTCACGCGTTCTGCGAGGTTGCAGCGATCGGCGGACGCGTCTTATGCCAGTCCGTGCTCTGCTCGTAGGCGTGAGCAATTTGCAAAATACGGGCTTCGTCGAGAGGCTTGCCCAGTAATTGCAAGCCGATTGGCAAGGGGTGCCCGTCCACATCCGCGAAGCCAC
>JBIOVE010000239.1:0-8081 GCA_044867565.1 Candidatus Udaeobacter sp.
GCCGACGCCGAGCCGGAACTTGATACCGACCGCAATACGATGCCGGGGTACTGGCACAAGAACACTACTGAAAACGCGGGCGCGCGCTCGGGTTACGTCGAAGTTTACTACCGCACGTCAAAACGTCTCTTCGTGTTAAAATTTCCTGGCCACGAAGACCGAATTTTCCGGCTCAGCTTGCCGGCGAATCCGATGAACGCGAAATACCGTGCCTGGTCCGAATGGAAAAAACCGGACTTCGTGGCGAAGGCCGGTCAGCAACCTTCTCGCCCCTCCGGCGGAAGTGACTATCAGATTCGCTACAAAATGGACTATCAGGATCGATAAAATCGCAACGTTTTTGGGCGTTATTTAGGTGGAACGCGTTGTCTTCAACGCGTTGGCAAAATCAGTGCGGCTTTGCCGTCCAACTTTTACTATACGTGACACGCTGAGAGAACGAATTTTGCGCCTTCGGCGATCCGTCTGCCATCGTCTTCAGGAGAGGCCGATCCACCTAGCTTCATTGAGTAATGAGCGCCCGGTTTACGTCTGGCGCTTGGCGGGTAAGCTTGATGTATGTCGATCTCCGAGGAACAGGTGAAGAACGCCTTGAAGTCGGTGAAATACCCCGGTTTCACGCGTGACATCGTTTCGTTCGGTCTGGTCAAATCAGTCCACATCGACAATGGGGAGGTCAAAGTGCAGCTCGCGCTGGCTACGAACGATCCGAATGTCCCAGCGGCAATTAAAAACGAGGCCGAGAAAGTCTTGCGCGGTATCGCTGGAGTGCGAAGCGCGAGAGTCTTGATCGACATTCACGCGCCACCAGCAGGGGCGGGCACAGCTGGCGTCGGCGCGACAGGAATTCCCGGGATCAAGCACGTCATCGCGGTAGCAAGCGGCAAGGGCGGTGTCGGGAAATCCACTGTTGCAGCGAATCTCGCAGTCGCGCTCGGACAAACCGACGCCTCCGTCGGCTTATGTGACTGCGACATCCACGGTCCGAGCATTTCGCTCATGTTCGGCACACGCGACCGGCCGATGGCAACGGAAGAAAACAAGATTGTCCCGATCGAGCAATATGGATTGCGGCTGATGTCGATGGGATTTCTGCTCGACGACACTTCGCCGGCCATCCTGCGCGGGCCGATGGTTACGCGCTATACCCAGCAATTTTTGCGGCAGGTCGAGTGGGGAGAGCTCGATTATCTGGTCCTCGATCTTCCGCCTGGCACCGGCGACATCCAGCTTACGATTGTCCAGACCGTCGCGCTTTCCGGAGCGATTATCGTAACGACGCCCCAGGAAGTTGCCCTGATCGATGCGCGCAAGGCCGCTACAATGTTCGACAAGGTCAACGTGCCGGTGCTCGGCCTCGTTGAGAATATGAGTTACTTCGTTTCTCCATCCGACGGCAAATGTTATCCGATTTTCGGACGCGGCGGCGGCGAACGCGAAGCAAAGCGGTTGCGCGTCCCGTTGCTCGGTCAAATCCCGATCGATATCGCCACGCGCGAAGCGGGCGACCGGGGAATGCCGATCGTGGGCGAAGATCGAGAATCGCCCGTGACGGCTGAGTTCAAAAAGATTGCCGAAAATCTTCGCAAGACTTTGCCTTAGTGAGGCATCCGCCGGCTTGTGTGCAAACGAGAGTAAATAAATAGCGCGTTTCCCCCGTCGAATTCCAGTGATTCGATTTTGTTGACTGGCGCCAGATTTTATGAAAGAGAAACGAGAGATGCCATCTTCAGCGGAAGATCAATCTCAATTCGTTAAGAATTCCGTTCTCTACAAGGAATTCCTTGCCGAGCGCGCAGAGATTCTGAAGCACAAGTGGATTGAGAGCGAAAAAGCCGGCAAAGATATTGGTTTTGAAAAGGCCTTGCTCGATTGGATCGTGAAGCATCGCTCCCATTGGCGAGAAAAACGGATGCGCGAAGGCAAAGCTGAGGTAAAGTGAGCGGCTGATCCCATAACCGTGTCCTTTAAAGCGATCCCGCGAGGTCGCCAAGGAAGCGCATGAAACAAGCAAAACAGAATTCAACGGCCGCTGTTCCGATCATGGACGCGGAGGCAATTCGCCGAGCGCTTCGGCGAATCGCGCACGAAATCATCGAGCGTAACCCGGCGCTCAAAAAGACCGTGCTCGCGGGAATTCCATCGCGCGGCGTCGAGATCGCGCGGCGCATCGGCGAGTTTATCGAGGAGATCGAAAAGATAGATATCGAGACCGGTGTAATCGACGTAGCGATGCATCGCGACGACGTTGGAACACGCCCGGAACTGCCCGTCGTGCGCGCGTCAAAACTTCCACTGCCACTCGAAGGACGCACTGTCATCATTGTCGACGATGTCCTCTACACCGGGCGGACCGTTCGGGCGGCCATGGACGCAATCAACTCATTTGGACGGCCCGCTCGCATCCAACTTGCCGCGTTGGTCGATCGAGGCCATCGCGAACTCCCGATTCGCGCCGACTATGTCGGCAAGAACTTGCCTACCGCGGCGAATGAAAAGGTGCGAGTGCGAATCCGCAGCGCCAATGAACCTGACGGTGTCTGGATCGAGAGAACATGAAGCCGCAGTGGCACCGTAAAGATCTGCTTGGCCTGCGCGAATTGTCGGCCGATGAAATAAATCTCATCCTTGAGACGGCCGACGCGTTTAAACAAGTCGGCACTCGCGAGATCAAGAAAGTTCCGGCGTTGCGCGGGAAAACGCTGGTGAATTTTTTCGTCGAACCGAGTACAAGAACGCGGACATCATTTGAGCTGGCCGCGTTTCGGTTGAGCGCGGACGTGATTAACATCTCGGCAATCGCTTCCAGCCTGACGAAAGGGGAGACCCTCAAAGACACGGCGCGCAATCTCGAGGCGCTGCACGCCGATATTCTCGTGCTGCGTCACAGCTCCGCAGGCGCGCCGCAATTCCTCGCGCAACGGCTCAAGGCGAGTGTGATCAATGCCGGTGACGGCGCGCACGAGCACCCGACTCAGGCGCTTCTCGATCTCTACACGATTCGCGAAAAGAGCGGAAAAATTGCCGGACTGCACGTCGCCATCATCGGCGATATTTTATTTAGTCGTGTCGCGCGTTCGAATATTTTCGGTCTGGTCAAGCTTGGCGCGCGCGTCACGCTCGTCGGGCCAAGCACGCTTGTGCCGCGCGAGTTTGAAAAGCTGGGCGTCGAAGTTTCGCACGAGATCGACAAGGTACTGCCCGATGCGGACGTTGTGAATCTCTTGCGCATCCAGCACGAGCGTCAGCGCAAAGAATATTTTCCGGGAGTCGGGGAATACACGAAACTGTTCGGCCTAACGAAAGAGCGCGCGAAACTTTTGAAACCCGATTGTCTGATCATGCATCCTGGCCCGATCAACCGCGGGGTCGAGATTGACAGCGAAGTCGCCGACGGTTTGCAAAGCGTGATTCTCGATCAAGTAACCAACGGCCTCGCCGTGCGAATGGCTGTTCTCTATCTCTGCGGGGGGATCGCGGCATGAAGTGTTCGCGACCGAAGTTTGTTCTGGGGAGCGCAGGCTGCCAGCCTGCAGCGTTCGGCAGCTTGCCGAACGCGTCGGCGCACAATTCAACGAGGACAATAACGAGATGTTCGCGGCAAGCTGCCGCGAACCACAGGCTGGCAGCCTGTGCTCCCCAGAAATGAGTGCGACCATCATTCGTAACGGTCGCGTCATCGATCCCGCGAATAAGCGGGATGGAGTTGCCGATCTTGTCATTATCGATGGACGGGTTGCCGACAAATCCGAAATCCAAAATCCGAAATCCGAAATCGAGGAGATCGACGCCAGCAATCTCATCGTCTGCCCCGGCTTGATCGACATGCATGTGCATCTGCGCGAGCCAGGATTTGGTCATAAGGAAACGATTGAGTCTGGCGCGCGCGCTGCGGCGGCTGGCGGATTTACAACGGTCGTTTGCATGCCGAACACCTCGCCGGCAGCGGACAATCCGAGCACGATCGCGTGGATCAAAGACCGCGCTGCGGAAGCAGCATGCATCAATATCTTGCCAACCGGCGCGATTTCAAAGGACCTTGCGGGCGAAGAACTCGCGCCGATCGGCTCCCTCGCGCAAGCGGGCATCGTCGCAATCACGGACGACGGTCATTGTATTCAGAATCACGAGGTGATGCGGCGCGCGGTCGAGTATGCGCGCATGGTAGATGTGCCGGTGCTCGATCACTGCCAGGATTACAATTTAGTGGGCAATGGCCTGGTGCATGAGGGTTATTGGAGCACTCTGCTTGGGCTGCCGGGCTGGCCTGCGGCGGGCGAGGAGGCCATCGTGATGCGCAACATTCTGCTTGCGGAACTTTGCGATCACCACATCCATTGCCAGCACCTGACTACTGCCGGAAGCGTGCGATTGCTTCGGGAAGCGCGGGCGCGCGGGGTAAAAATCAGTGGAGAAGTTTGTCCGCATCACATCAGCTTGACCGACGAATCGGTTCAAAATTTCGACACGAACTACAAAATGAATCCCCCGCTGCGTGCGGGGGTGGATGTCGATGCATTGCTGGAAGGAATCGCCGACGGCACATTATCAATCCTGGCGTCCGATCATGCGCCCCATGCGCATTTTGAAAAGGAAGTTGAATTCGACGCCGCGCCGTTCGGCATTATCGGGCTGGAGACTGAGCTCGGCATATTTCTCGATTTGCTCGTGCACAAACAAGCCAGGATCGACATCGCGCGTCTGATTGAGATGTACACGGTCGAGCCCGCGCGTTTGTTGAAGATTGATGCTGGCACGTTGTCGGTTGGCGCACCGGCCGATGTAACGTTGATCGATCCGGATGCGGAATGGACAGTCAGGGTCGATAAGTTCGAATCGGCATCGCGCAATTCGCCATTCGATGGGTGGAGAGTGAAAGGCCGAGCGGTACGGACAATTGTTCGCGGCAAGACGGTTTGGAAACTGTAGGGCGCAGGCGCCCGCTGCTTGTTTTGGATCGGAGGCGACACGCCTGCCGCTACAGAAATCAGCCGGTGTATCCGCCGTGGATGTAACTTTCCAGATGCGCGATGGTGGCGCTCTGGCAAGAGATGATGTGTTTGACCAGGTCGCCAATGGAAATCACGCCGACAACTTTATCGGCATCGAGGACAGGCAAATGACGAATGTGTTTGTCGGTCATGAGATGCAGGCATTTTTCGACGCGCTCACGCGGATGCGTGACGGTCAAATTGGTTGACATGATCTCGGCCACCTTGGTTTCGCGGGAGCGCTTGCCGCGCAGGAAAACTTTGCGCGTGTAATCGCGTTCCGAAATGATCCCTAGCAATTGGTCCTGTTCCATCACCAACAGCGCGCCAACGTTCTTGCTATCCATCATTTCGATTGCTTCAAAAACCATTGCGTCTGGCGTGATGGAAAAAACTTTCCCGCTTTTGTGATTCAGGATCGCGCCGATCGTGCCACTGACGTCCATATATCCAGAAGATTTAGCCACTAAAGCCGACAGTATCTTAGAATAGGCCACCACCGCCGTGCGATGCAAAACAATTCTGGGGGACCCGGCATTGCCGAGGCTGCATCACCTTGATGTCCCCAAAATTAAGTTGGAGACTGGGCAAAGCCCCAGCCATGCTTCTTCGTTGGTGAGCGAGATGTTTTGGTTCCTGTGCTTGCTTTCCGGGCGCAGAAGAGAAAATAATGCGGAGGTGCATTGGGCCTGGCCACTTAAAGCTCGCGTCGGTGACGACGGAGAGAAAAAGAAGAATTGCTCGTCCACGGGCGATGCATGGCCCGATTTCTTGTGTGTGGGAGCTCAGAAAGGCGGAACGTCTTGGCTTTATCGGCAACTCGCGCTACATCCCGATTTTTGGATGCCCCCTGTAAAGGAACTGCATTACCTGGATAATTTGAGCAGGACTAAACGACTGTCTCCGCCGCGTCTCAGAGACGAGCACGATGTTTGCTTTCTGGAGAGCATGAGAAGGCTGAGTACCCAGCAATATATTGACCTGGAGAATTATGGGAGGTTATTCAAGCACAAAGGGGCGCTCCTTTCTGGTGACATTTCGCCAGCCTATTCGATACTGAGCGAAGAGGTTATTGAACGGGTCGTCAGGTATTTCCCAAACTTAAAGGTGATTTTTCTGGCCCGTGATCCCGTTGAGAGAGCCTGGTCGCAGTTGTCAATGGGAGTGCGTCTCGGCAGGATCAGTCCGTTTGACGCGACTGATAGCGGCGAAGTGATTCGGAATTTGCTGAATCCAGGGGTGCTCTTGCGCTCGCATCCCAGCAAGATCGTCGCGCGATGGAGACGCCACGTTTGTCCAGAGCTGTTTCGGATCTACTTCTTTGATGAGTTGGAGAGAAATCCCACTGAACTGCGGCGCTCCATCCTCCATTTCCTGGGTTCCAATTCGGACAAGCCAAGTGGCCAACTCAGGGCCGATCATAACAGCGACGTAAGCAAAGAAAAGCTTCGACTGACCGACAAAGTGCGGTCCCGTGTGGCTGAGTTTTTCAAGGATGAACTAAAAGCGTGCGCGGCGGAATTGGGTGGGCCAGCGAGAGAATGGCCGGCCCGATATGGCTTTTCACTGTTCTGGTTCTTTATCGGGCTGGCCGACGATCTCGATCTGCTTCTTTGGTGTGACTGGCTTGCTTGAGCGCTGGTCAACCGAACCTGTTCACGGAGCTATAGCCGTCGGCCTGTGGCGACGCAATTTGCGCCTTCCAAACAGAATCAGTCAGTGCTGCGCCTCGCAACCGCCTTCGCACACTTCCCGTTCGGCAGGCAGGCAGCTATATGAATCGGTGAAAATTCGCTCGGAGATGGGTTTCAATCGCCGCTCAAGCGCGCCTCGGCTAGATCGAGATCGCGCTGGATGCGCCGCAACGCGTCGTCGTTGATCACGTGTTCATTGCGCAGACGGATGATGGTCTGCCGTTCAATTCGCAGGGCTTCGTGTTGCAAGCGCTGATATTGTGGCGTGGCAATCTCGCCGCGACAATCGTCGGGATTCTCAGCGCAGAGTTGCAACTGCTCTACGCGCTCGTCGTATTCCGTGCGCAAACGATCCAGGGCATCGGGCGAAAAATCGCCGTTTGCACGCAGCTTTTCGATCGACTCAATGGCGGCCTTGTTCGCTTCCAGGCGCGCCGTTCGCTCCTCCTCGTCCGTCTGTCCGTCGCTTGTGATTCTGAGTTTCCGAATCAGGAATGGCAGCGTCAGACCCTGCAGAACGAGCGTGGCGAGGACCACCGAAAAGGCGAAAAACAAAATGTAATTGCGGCCCGGGAATGGGCTCCCATCAGTTAATGCGAGCGGCAGCGCGAATGCCGCCGCGAGCGAGACTACGCCGCGCATGCCGGACCAGGCGACAATGACAATTTGTTGCCATGGTGGAATCGGATCGCGCGCGCGTAGTTTCTTGCTGAGCAGACGCGGCAGATACGTTGCGGGTACGACCCAGGCAATCCTGACCAAAATAACTGTGCCGCTGATGATAATTCCGTTGATGATTGGGCCGATAAACGATTCACCATTCAGCTCGCCGAGGATTTCCGGAAGTTGCAGGCCGATGACGATGAAAACGAATCCGTTCAGAAGGAATACGACCATCTCCCAAAACGCATATGCTTGCAGTCGGGTTCGCGCACTGATCATGAGCGGCGAGTGCCAGCCGAGAAAAATTCCCGCCGCGACCGTCGCCAGAACGCCGGAGACATGCAGGCGTTCCGCTGGCAGGTAAGCGACAAATGGCGTGAGCAAGGAAATTGTGATTTGAACTGGTGGATCATCGAGATGGCGTTGCACCCAGCGCATCGCGAAACCCACGAGCAATCCAAATGCGATGCCACCAGCTGCAACCCAGATAAAGCGGGACGTTGCATGACCGACCGAGAAAGTTCCTGTAACGAGGGCTACAATCGCGAACTGCAGCGCGACCAGCGCGGTCGCGTCGTTCACCAGGCTTTCGCCCTCGAGGATGCTGACAATTCGATGCGGAACACCAAGCCGCCGGATGATTGCGCTGGCCGCAATCGCATCTGGCGGCGAAACGATTGCGCCAAGTGCAAAAGCCGCCGCCCACGGCAGCGCCGGGATAAGCAAATGCGCC
>JBIOVE010000240.1:0-17285 GCA_044867565.1 Candidatus Udaeobacter sp.
CTTAATCCCGCGCTCAACGTTGCCGAAGTAGACGGCGCCGAAGGAGATTTCAGAAAGAGATGCATTCGGAAGCAATCGATGACGGCTTGGTGGCGGTGGAGAAAATCGATTCCCAAGAGGCCATCCATGCTCCGACCTGCACCAGCGCGGCTAGCGAACGATAAATCCCAGGCACCCACCCGATGCGCACCCGCCTGGTAGGGACCAACCTGAAAATCTTTGATTTCGCCAGCGTTTATACTTTTGGCTGCTAGGCCCAACATCCCATACACATTGCCTTCTACTTTCGTGAGCGGCACGCCAAGCGATCTCAGTGTTCCTGACCCAATGACGGTCGCTCCTGCCCCTGTATCGACGACAAGACTGGCGGAACGCCCATTGAGTTTGCACGAGACGTAAAATTCGTTACGCGCCCGCTTCAACGTTAACGGAGTGTAACCCTCTTCGATCAGCAGGCCGGCGAGGCTCGAGACTTTGGGTGCTCCAAACAGGTAGCCAGGCCCGCCGACCATTGCAGCTGCCAGTGCAAATGAGATCAGGCTTTTCCGCATGGCCTACTAGCTAACCGGCAAGAAACCTTGCGACAAGCCAATACCTTTCGTGATTACGACTAATCAGCCGGAAGAGTGAAATCATTCGTCGCCGATGTCGCCGAAGCCGGTGGAGTCGCCGCTCCGTTTCTGATGACCTTGCCCTCTTTCATCACAAACGAGACACGCTCCGTCGCCGTTATGTCGGCAGTCGGATCGCCTGGCATCGCAATGATGTCCGCCAGCTTGCCTTTTTCCAGAGTGCCGACTTTTTGGGCGAGACCGAAAAGCTCGGCGTCAATTGTCGTCGCAGATCTCAACGCATCGATGGGCGTCATGCCGAGATCGACCATTAGTTTAAATTCTTTCGCGTTTTGACCATGTGGAAAAACCGCCGCGTCGGTCCCAAAGGAAATCTTCACACCCATTTTCGCGGCGTTCCGAAACATTTCCGTGCGGGCTGCTGTCGCTTCGCGCGCTTTTGCCTGCAAGGCAGGCGGATACTGGCCAATCTTGCTCATGATATACTCGGACGCCATCAAGGTCGGGGTGAGAAAAGTCCCCCTTTTTTTCATTAACGCGAGCGTCTCCGGTTTCATAAAGGAACCGTGCTCGATTGAATCGACGCCCGCTTCAATCGCCTCGCGCGCCGCTTGATCGCCGTGACAATGCACCGCCACCTTCTTGCGCAACCGGTGTGATTCGTCGACCAGCGCTGCCATTTCCGCGGGAGTCAGTTGAGGAGTGTCCACTTCATCCGCCAATGAAAGAACACCGCCGGAGACCGCGGCCTTGATCACATCGGCCCCATTCTTGACCTCAAAACGCACCGCCTTGCGGATTTCCTCCGGTCCATCGGCAATGCCGTCGGTGTAATCCGGCTCGCGACCGAAAAGAAAATCGCGAAATCCGCTCGTCGGATCGAAGTGACCGCCCGTCGCGCCAATGCCTTTCGTCGCGACTAGCATGCGCGGGCCGACGATCACGCCTTTGTTGATCGAATTGCGCAGCGCAACATCTACAAATTCGCGGCTGCCAACAAAACGACTGCCCAAATCTCGGACCGTCGTAAAACCCGCTTCGATTGTTGTGCGCGCGAAGTCGACGGCTTTGATCGCTTGCTCCGAAACATTGAGATCAAGCTGCTGCAGCCGTCGCCGATTATAATCGCCCGAATAATCCAGCGTCAGATGCGCATGCGCGTCCATGAATCCGGGTGAAAGCGTCGCGTCGCCCAAATCGATCCCTTGCGCGCCCTCTGGAACCGGCAAATCGCTGCCAACATCGATGATCTTGTCTCCCTGCACGATGAGAACGCGGTTTTGCAAGAGCGTCTTTGATTTGCCATCGAACATCCTTGCCGCCTTCAGTACGATTACCTGGTCGGCTCCAACCACGAGTGCCAACGGAAACGAGAAAAGCGCAATGAGGCCGACCAGAAAGAAACGAACTACGATTTGCATCGTTCCGGTTTAGGAAGCATCAGAGGCCCTGACAAGAAAGAACCGCCTTGTTTCCGCGAAGGCGGTTCGCTTCAATCCTGGCGGTATGAACATTCTCGTCGCGGCGCGAACCGCTTATCTAACATTGCTGCTCATTGCCATCGAGCAGTACGCCTGGGCGCAGACGCCACCGCCGGTGCCATCCCCCTCTCCCAAGGAATCTTCGCCTGCCAGTGCCGATTACGACCTTCGCTGGGCAGTAAAGATTCCGATGCGAGACAAGGTGGAATTGAACGCGACACTGTATTTCCCAAAAACAAAAGATGGAGCGCCTTCAAAGACACCGCTCATTTTCACCCTAACGCCCTACATCTCTGACACCTATCATGCGCGCGCCGCATACTTCGCATCGCACGGTTACGCATTCGCGCTTGTCGATGTTCGTGGTCGCGGAAATTCCGGCGGCGAATTCGAGCCGTTCGCAAATGAGGCGCGCGATGGACATGACGTTGTCGAGTGGCTTGCGCAGCAGCCATTCTGTGACGGCAAAGTCGCAATGTGGGGCGGTTCGTACGCGGGATTTGATCAATGGGCGACCGCGAAGGAACTCCCGCCGCATCTCGCCACCATCGTCCCGGCAGCGGCGCCGCATCCGCCGCTCGATTACCCGTCCTTCAATAACGTCGGCGAAACTTACGATGTGCGATGGTTTACCTTCACGAGCGGACGCGCGAGCCAGGCGAACCTTTTTGGCGATGAAAAATTTTGGCGCACGAAATTTCTCGATGCGTACAGAAAGCACATTGCGTTCAAAACGCTCGATTCATTTGTCGGCAATCCATCCGCAAATTTCCAACGCATTCTCAAACATCCGATGGCCGACGCCTACTACGACGCGATGGCTCCGTCTCGCGAGCAATTTCAAAAGATCACTTTGCCCATTCTCACGATCACCGGTCAGTACGACGGCGACGAGCTCGGCGCGCTCACGTTTTATCGCGATCACATCGCGAATGCCTCTCTCGAGACGCGCGCGAAGCATTTTCTGATCATCGGCCCGTGGGACCACGCCGGAACGCGCACGCCGACAGATGAAGTCGTCGGCATCAAATTCGGCTCAGCCGCGATCGTCGATCTTAACGATCTCCATCGCCAATGGTACGACTGGATTTTGAAGAGCGGTCCGAAACCCGAGTTCCTGAAAAATCAGGTCGCATATTATCTGCTCGCGCCTGGCAACGCGGGCGCGAACGGGGAATGGAAATATGCCGACAGTTTCGAAGGGCTCACCGCGAATCCAAAAACCTTTTATCTCGAAGCGGGGATTGGCCTCGGCAATGACGTCTTCCGCTCCGGCTTTATGCACGAGAGTCGTCCGAAAGAATCTGCCTTGATGATCCAACCGGGCAAATTCACCTACGATCCGCTAGACACCAAACGTGGCGAGAACGTGGAAGGAATCGATCCGAAGGAAAAAACCGCCGGCATCGATCAAACTTATGCTTTGAGCATCGGCAACGATGGTTTGGTTTATCACAGCGAACCGCTGCCGAACGAGACGCCGCTGGTGGGCTCTCCAGCATTGACTCTGTGGGTTTCGATCGACACGCCTGATGTCGATCTTTCCGCCGATCTGTACGAGATCCAGCCCGACGGCACCAGCATCGCATTATGGAGCGATATTCGTCGACTTCGTTATCGCGAGTCGCTGCGTGAAGCGAAACTCGTCAAGCCGGGCGAGATTGTGCGCTGCGATTTTGGCCCGGGCCTTTTCGTTGCTCGTCGGTTAATGAAAGGCAGTCGACTCCGCCTCGTCGTTTCGTCGCCTAACTCCATTTTTTGGCAAAAGAACTACTGTTCAGGCGGCGTCGTTGCCGAGGAAACGGCAAAAGACGCTCGGCCCTGCCACGTGCAGATCTATCACGACGCCGCACGCCCGAGCGCGATTCAACTTCCGCTGCGTTGATGCACTCGACTCTTCGAATATTGATCGTCGCCGGAATTTTCTCGCTTGCGGCGACGAGCTCGCGTGCTGCCGGGGAGATTGTAATCGCGATCCGATACTTGCAGGCGCAAGGAATCAGTCACTCGCGTCTCTATTTGTATCGCGAAGATGGGAAACTTTTGCGGCAGTTAACGAACGACAAGTCAGGACAGGACTCGGATCCAATTTTCGCACCAGACCGCAGCGTGATTGTCTTCACGCGCGACAAGCCCAAAGACGTGCGGGAATTTTGGAGCATCGAGCCGCGCGGAACACACTTGAACAAACTCGATGCCGCACCCGATTGGTACGCACAAGCGAAAAGCTCGCCCTATTTCACGAACATCGAGCCGGAGGAATCCGCATCGGCGACGCCACCTTCATCGCCTACCGCGAAACCGGCGCCGGCTTACAAATCGCCCGATAATTCTGTCGAATTGGTATTGCGCGAAGATTCAAAGGACGAAGATGATCAGATCGACGGCCTAGGTCATGGAAAACATTACCTGCTCCGCGATTTGAAAACGGGAGCGGAGACGGAATTCGACAAGCTGCCAGGATTCTATGGCGTCTTCGAGTTGCTGCAAGACAACCAAGACAAAGATCAACATTTTCTTTTCGATGGGCCGTTGCGGCTCGCATTTTTCGATTTGCACTTAAACAGCACGGATGGTGACACGGTTTTCGCACTCGACATCGCTGGCCCGCGTCTCGTCAGGCTCTCGCCGAATTGGGCGACCCCAATTCCGCTCCCGGGCGACCCGGCATTTCTCACACTCACGGAAAATCGTTACGTTCCAATTCCAGGCAGCTCAAAAACGGCGAACTGCTCCTATATAGAGCGCTGGGACGAAAAGCTGAACAAGATTCGTTACGCTCGCGAAAAGAGCGCCGCGGTTTGCTACGGCGCATCGATGTATCGGCCCGAACAGTCGCCGTCCACGATTATCGTCCGCAAGAGCGGCAATTAGAAATGACTGGGAAAAGTTTTTGCATCACGTTCCTGGGTTGGCTTGTGCTGTCGGCGGTCGGCCAAACGCAGCCGGATTCGCTCGAAAAACTTGCGGCTGACTTCTGGACCTGGCGCGCGATGTACGCGCCGTTCACGGGCGACGATGTAAATCGAATGGAGCGACCGGGCGGAACACGCGACTGGTCGCAGGCCAGCATTGGAACGCGGCGAAAAGATTTGGCCGCGCTTGAAGCGCGCTGGAAGAAGATTGATATCGCTGGTTGGCCGATTCCGCAGCAAGTCGATTACAAATTGATCGGCTCGGCATTGTCCCGCGTGCATTGGGAACTCGACGTGAATCCGCGTTGGAAACGCGATCCGAATTTCTACATCGAGCAAACACTCACACCCATTGCCGAGGCGCTGACTGTTCCCGCGCCGTACGATGAACCGTGTAGCCGCGAGATTCTCACGCGGATCGAAAACATCCCGTCGATCTTGGAGCAGGCGAAAATAAACCTCGCGAATCCGCCAGCGCCATTTGCGAGCGTTGCCGCTCAAGCGCTGGAAAATATCCGGCCCCGGTTGCAGCAAATGGCCAAGGGGTTGCTAAGATCGACAACTCTCAAGGAACAGGAGTTGGACGGCGCAGTTGAGCGGGCAGCGGGTGCTCTCGAACAGTTTCGGAAGCGGCTCGAGGAAAAATTGCCGTCGTTGCCGGCCGAAACGGCGCTGGGCCGCGACGCTTACATTTTCTTTCTCAAAAACGTCGCGCTGATGCCGTACTCGCCCGAAGAACTTCTAGCGATGGGGCAACAGGAATGGAATCGCGCCGTCGCATTCGAAGCTTACGAAAAGAACCGGAACAAGGATTTGGCGCCGTTGAAGATCGCCGACAACATCGACAACTGGATCAAAGATGCGGCGGCCAGAGAATTGTCCATCCGGAAATTTCTTCAGAATCGCGGTATCCTCACGGTTCCCGATTGGGTTCAGCATTTCATGTTGCAACCCATGCCCGAATACCTGCGCCCGGTGCAGGACTTCGCTTCGATGGTCGATTTCACATCGTCGTCGCGATTGAAAAGCAACGGCAGCCGCTATGTTACTGAGCCTTCGCCCGATGCGGGCTATTTCTTCCGCGCAACGGCGCAAGATCCGCGACCCCTCACCGTCCACGAAGGAATTCCCGGTCATTATTTTCAGCTTTGTCTCTCGTGGAAACATGAGGACCCAATCCGGCGCCATTACTACGATTCCGGCGCGAACGAGGGCATCGGCTTTTACACTGAGGAGATGATGTTGCAGGCCGGCTTGTTTGATGACAGCCCGCACACACGCGAGATCATTTACAATTTCATGCGGCTGCGCGCGCTACGCGTGGAAGTGGACGTGAAACTCGCGCTCGGCGAATTCACGCTCGACGAAGCTGTGAAATATCTCGAACAAAAAGTCCCGATGGACTCAAACACGGCACGTCAGGAAGCGATCGCCTTCTCCACCGGGCCCGGCCAAGCCATAACTTATCAGATCGGCAAACTCCAGATCATAAAATTTCTGGCGGATGCGCGAATGCAGCAGGGCGAAAAATTGAACCTCCGCGCCTTTCACGATTTCGTTTGGAAAAACGGCAATGTTCCAATTGCATTGCAGCGCTGGGAATATTTAGGTGGCTCCGACGAGCTTGCCGAAATAGTTCGCTAAGTACAGCCGATTATTCGAGAGGAAGGGGCAAATCTGTACGCTGCCAAATCAGCTCCTGCGCACCTCGAGTTGTTTTCGCAAAATCCAATAAAGTAACGCGAGCAATCCAAGCGAGGATGCAATCAGAACCAGCGTGTTAAAGACAAACACGCCAATCTTTATCCCCAAATACCGTTTTTGTGCGCCGAAGAAAACGTTTGGCCGGCTACCACGGCGATAGTCGCTCTGCTCCATTTCAGCGTTTGAGATCAGATCCGATACCTTCTGATTGACATAGATTTGCTCGGCGGTAACTGGGCCAATGGCGTTCTTGAAAAGGGCACGATCGAACGGGCGTTTGCGATCCAGAATCTGATCGACCAAGCCGAGATAACGATCCAGCTCACGGACCGAATTCGCCTCGAGGCCAGAAAGCAGCGCGAGCGTTTCCTTCAGTTCCTCAAGCCGTTTCCTTTCCGCAGGATCTTGCCGGTTTTGGGCCACCATCCGGTCGATCTCGCGTTGCGCCCGATCCTGCCGCCGCGTCAGCGGGTTAAGCTTTGCCTGCGCGACAATCATCTCTTCGTAAGACCAGCGCATGGCGATAAACTGGCAGACAAATGGCACCTCCAGTTTGCTCTCCATCTTCCTACCCTGGTCTGCGCTCGGATGTTCGGAGAACCAATGGGTCAATGTATAAAGAAGGGCCAGGTTGCGGTTCATGTCCTCATATTTAATGAGTGCCCCGCCCATGATGATCTGCGGAATCAAGACCAGCGGAACGATATTGGCCGCGGTTTTCGGATCGGCGACGAGCGAGGAAATGAGAAGACCAAGCGAAATACCACCCATGGCCGTCATCAGCATTATCCCGAGATCAATCCAGAACATCCCACGGATTTGCAGGACATAATTCCCGATCAGGACAAAAAGTACGCACTGAAGCAGCGCAAATACCCCAAGGGTGAGCATTTTTGAAACGATGTAGTACCACAGGCGAACGTTGAGATTACGCTCGCGTTGCAGCACGGCCCGGTCGCGGATGATATCGTCAGCGCTGTTAGTCAGGCCGAGGAACATCGCAACGATCAGGCCCAGGAACAAAAACGTTGGGATGTGATAAGCGGACGCGAAATCGTACTGTCCGCTTTCTGAGTAGCGCAGAATGGTCGCGATTAGCAACGCCAGCACAGGCGAAACGCCGATAGTGATGACCAGATTGGCGCGATTGCGCAGTTTGCTTATGAATGCACGGCGCAGCAGCGTGCGGAATTGCGTCCATTCGTCGTGCCAGCGGATTGGGAGACGTTTCTTTTCGGCAAGCGCGGCGGGCAGCGGCGCAGCCGTTTCCTTACGCAGGGAAACTTGCTTGACGTCTTGGATTAATCGGAACGCTTCGTACTTGTCGCGCCAGAATTCCGGGGAATAACGGCGCGCCGCGACCAGCTGTCCGCGACTATTTTCCTCGTAAATGATGTCACCGCTTAAATCGCGCAGCGGCGTCTCAAGGACGTCAAAAATGAACTCGGGACGGGTGGTTCCACAGGACGGGCACGCGCCCAGTTCGGCGCCGAACTGATGCTGGTGTTCCGCTTCGGCAAAATAGCGAAGCATGTCTGAGGGCGTACCGAAAAACACGAGCCGGCCTCCTTTGTCGAGCAGGATCGCTTTATGGAACATCTGAAAGATTTTGGAGCTCGGCTGGTGAATGGTGACAACAATGATCTTGTTGTGCGCCATTCCGCGGATGATCTCCATCACGTGCTCGGAATCCTTTGAGGAGAGGCCGGAAGTCGGTTCGTCGAAAAGATAAATGTCCGACATGCCAATCATATCCAGGCCAATGTTGAGGCGCTTACGCTCGCCACCGCTCAATGTTTTCCTCTCCGGGCTGCCGACGACGGCGTCCCGGCGTTCGCCGAGGCCGAGCTCGATCAATTTTGCATCCAGGCGCCGCGTGCGATCGCGCCGCGAAAGATGCGGGGCACGGATCGCCGCTGCAAACTGCAGATTCTCGCCGATCGTGAGATGCTCGTCGAACGCGTCTTGCTGCGGCATGTAACTGACGTAGCGCTTGAGTGCGTCGAGGTTTGGATAAAGCGATTGCCCGTTGAGGATGACTTCGCCGCTGGTGGGCTGCAGTTGCCCGGCCAGCACTTTTAGGAGCGTGCTCTTTCCCGAACCGCTCGCGCCCATCACGCAAACGAGCTCCCCTCGAGTGATGCTAAAGGAGATTCCTTCGAGCCCGATTTCCCCCTTGCCAAAGCGGTGCGTGACCTCGTCCACATCGAGGGTGCGAATGATATTGCGCTCCTCTTCGATGATTCGCTCTGTAAAGTTGCACCGCAGAAATTGTCCTACATCGATACGAATAGTATCGCCGTCTTTGAGCGGCGCGGTCGTACGCACGGGAGTATCGCCCACGACGATCGGGCGATCGGCTTCAATTACCTCCAGGAGTCCCACCCGCTGATCGTAATCGCAAAAAATCTTCAGCAGCACGTCACCGCTGGTGCCAGGGGAAAGCAAAATATCGTCGGCTTCCAGCCGGCTGGGATCGTTCGAAACCAGGTATTCGGATTTTGAGGCCTTCAGTTGAAAGCGTCCGCCTAATGCACGGGCCCGCCGGCGCAAATCGATCAGATCCATTTCACTGTCGTTGTGGAAAATGATCCTGTCTTCCAGGCTCGCTTCGACCTTCGTGCCGGCTTTTAATTTCACTCCATTGAGCTCAGCATCGACATCGCGCAGCGCCTTCACGCGCACTTTCAATCCGAAAGTAACCCGGAGCGAGCTTTCGCGCGTTCGCGAGCGCTCCAGCCCCACTTCATCCGCATCCTTATTTACACGGATGAAAATCTGCGGAAGGGAAACGTTCTTCTTGGCGTTGAAATATTGTGCCAGCTCTTGATAGCTGAGCACCTGATCCCCCACGAGAATGCGCTGGCCTGGATAGATTCGGCAGAATCCGCCACGCACCAGCGGTCTTCCGCGCACCGACACGTTCTGTCCGCTGTAATTTTTCAGCAAAATGAGGTCGTGATAGCGGAAGGCCATCAGGCGGTCGTTAACGGTGAGGTTCTTGAGCGTCACGTCTGCTTTCCCGTCGATGCCGAAAGAAAGCGATTCGAGCGGTGACGCGCCGTGCTGGTAGATTGATGGATCGGAATCCTCCGATGCATTGAGTTGGTAAACGATGTCTATCGCTTGTGCGGCCATGCCGAGCTGTGACATGAACGAATAGAATGCAACCACCTGTTCCTGTTTCAAACCGGCCTGCGAGATCAGGTCGTAGAGCTGAACCCCGAGCATGATTTTGCGCTCCGTGCTTAGCTGGGCGCTGAGGTTTTGCGCCATGGCGGCGAGATCCTGCTGCTCGTAAAGCGCCTGCCGAAACAACTGCCGCAGCTCCGAGTAGACCGCCTCCGGATAATCGTAGCGTAGAAAACCCAGACTGGAGTCGATCTCTTCCTCCAACAGAACTCCGTCCGCTTTCGTGAAACTCGCCAGCACTTGAATCAGCAAGGGCAGCAGGTTCGGCCCCTCTGAGACACTGCGAGGCTTGCGCAAGGCGCGCCGAACCCAACGCCGACCTCTCCGCCGCACGCGGTAGGCAAACGGCGTCACGCGCTGCACTGCCCGGTCGATTTTATCTGCAACCGATGAGACCAGTTCTGTCATTTAGAGGTTGGGGTTCAAATTTTACCCGAAATCGACGAGCGACGCAACGTGCCGCCACGATATATAGAGTACGAAATCGCGCCGTCATTGACAGCCAATTTCCCAATTGTCAATCACCGTTAATCTATACTAGTCATAACCGGAGAACAGCTCGCGTCGTTTTGCATTGCCAATTTGTTCATGGTAACCTTCTTGCGTTGTTAAGACGCTGTTTTGCCTATGCCTCAATCCGATCGCAACTCTCAAAAGGAGAATAAATCTCGCGGGAAGGAGCCCAATTTTAACTGGCGCGGCATCATCCTGATCGCGGTCGCCTTTGGGTTCATTGCGCTCGCCATGCTCGTTTACCGGGGAGGGATGCAGCCGGCCGAAGATGTCCCCTACAACCGTTTTCTCGAGCTGCTGGAAAACAAGCAGATCGTCAATGATAAAAATTATCCGCTCGTTCTCGTGGTCGAGGATGGCCGGACGACGCAAACCCTGCGTGGAGCTTATATCCGCCAGGGAGTGACTCCTTCGTCCGCTCAGCCAGTTCTGTTTCGAACCACCGTCTATTTGAGTTTCACCAATAATTTGCAGGAAAAACTCGCTGCCGCCGGCATTCAACCAGCCATCAAAACTGAATCAAATGTGCTTGCCCAAACCGTGGTCGGGTTCCTGCCAATCGCCCTTTTCCTGCTGGTGCTTTACTTTCTATTCCGCCAGCAAATCCGCATGGCCGGTAAAGGCGCCCTTAATTTCGGGAAATCGAAGGCGCGCATGCTCGCCCGGGACAAAAACAAAATCACATTCCGCGATGTCGCGGGGGTCGAGGAAGCAAAGGACGAAGTGCAAGAGCTCGTTGAGTTTTTGCGCGATCCGAAAAAATTCCAGAAGCTCGGCGGCCGTATTCCCAAGGGTGTCCTCATGGTCGGGCCGCCCGGAACGGGCAAAACACTGCTGGCTCGCGCCATCGCAGGCGAAGCGGATGTCCCGTTCTTTTCGATCAGCGGCTCGGATTTTGTGGAAATGTTTGTCGGGGTCGGCGCTTCGCGTGTCCGCGACATGTTCGAGCAAGGCAAGAAATCGGCGCCTTGCATTATTTTTATCGATGAAATTGACGCCGTCGGGCGTCACCGCGGCCACGGCGTGGGCGGCGGCCACGACGAGCGCGAGCAAACCTTGAATGCATTGCTTGTCGAGATGGATGGCTTCGATACGCAGGAGGGCGTGATCATCATCGCCGCCACCAACCGCCCTGATGTTCTAGATCCAGCACTATTGCGACCGGGACGCTTCGATCGCCAAATCACTGTCAATTTGCCCGACGTGAAAGGACGCGAGGAAATTCTGCGCGTTCATTCCAAGAAAGTGAAACTCGCCGAGGGCGTTGATCTTGCGGTGGTCGCGCGCGGCACCCCGGGTTATTCCGGCGCGGAACTCGCCAATGTGATCAATGAAGCGGCGTTGCTCGCGGCCCGTCGTGGCTTAAAGGGAATTACGCTCGCCGAACTGGAAGAAGCGCGAGATAAAGTCCGCTGGGGCAAGGAACGCCGCAGTCTGGCGCTCAGCGAGAAAGAAAAACAAAACACTGCGTATCACGAAGCTGGCCACGCGCTGTTGTTGGAGCTTCTGCCGCACACTGAGCCGCTTCACAAGGTAACGATCATCCCTCGCGGCCCCTCGCTTGGATCGACCATGTGGTTGCCCGAGGAAGACAAATACACAAATCGCAAAAACGAGCTGCTCGCCGGTCTTGCCGTCAGCATGGGCGGGCGCGTTGCGGAGGAAATCGTGTTTGGTGACATCACCAACGGTGCGCGCGGCGACATCAAGATGGCTACAGCAATTGCGCGTCGGATGGTTTGCGAATGGGGTATGAGCGAAAAAATGGGCATGGTCGAATATGGCGACCACGAAGATTACGTCTTCCTTGGCCGCGATATCTCTCGCGCGCGCGATTACAGCGAGGCCACGGCCGAGCAAATCGATCAGGAAGTGCGAAGACTGCTCGATGAAGCCTATCAGTTGGCGAAAAAAACGCTCATTGCGAATCGTGAAACGCTAGAGGTAATCGCAAAAGCGCTGCTCGAATTCGAAACGCTCGACGGCTCGCAACTCAAGGAAATCGTCGAGCACGGCCGCTTGATTAATCCGCCGCCCGGTAGTTCGCCGCCTCCCGGCCAAAAGATGCCAGTGGAAAAACCGCCTAAACAAGTCGTAGCTGCGCCCGATGTGACGCCACCGCTCCCCGGCGCACTTGGCGGCGCGCCAGCGTAGGTTGTGGGGCAGCCATGTCGGCTGCTTGCCGTTCATATTACGGGCGACACGCCCGCCATTACACCTAGAATTATTTCGGCGAACGCGAATCGGCGTGCGTCTTTACGTCGCGCCGTTGTTTGTCAACAACACGGCGCAACTCCCGCTCCATCGTTTTGAAAGCGTCGTGGATCACTTTGTTGAGCGGCTGGTGTGTGCCGTTGTCCATCTGTCTTTCATCAGCCACGAGTTCGTGACCGCGTGAAACGGTCACATCGATGCGACAGCGGTACGGATTTCCTTTTTGGTGCGTGTGATTGGTCTGCTCGATGGCGATATCGCAGCGGTTGATATGGTCGCAAAACTTTTCCAATCGCGCCGCATAATCCAAAACGAGGTTGTCGATCTGGTCCGATTTTTCCAGACCGCGATACGTGATCCTTACAGGCAGTTGCATAACTATTGGACACTAACCCACCGCTTCTGTTGAGCGAAGCAAAATGTATCTGTAACGCGATGCTCGATCCTTGATGCTGGATAAAGGGATCGAGCAACGCTTTTCATCGAGCATCCAGTATTTTCAAATCTGTCGCAGCGAACGGAAATGCGCCGGCAATTTCGATGGCCCAATTTTTACGAGATCGGATTTCACATGTTCGACGATCCGGTCGCGCACAGTCGCAGGTAAAAGACCGACAATTGCGGCGTGAATTTCCGCCGGTGCGGCGAACGACCAGCCTTCCTTCCCATCGCGCCAGAC
This sequence comes from Candidatus Udaeobacter sp., assembly GCA_044867565.1. Lineage (GTDB taxonomy): Bacteria > Verrucomicrobiota > Verrucomicrobiia > Chthoniobacterales > UBA10450 > Udaeobacter. The sequence goes on from JBIOVE010000240.1 coordinate 13,271, forward strand.
AATTTTCACGATCTGATCGGCGAGTTCCTTATGAATGCGGCGGTCGGTCTCCGTCTCGAGTTGCGTCCTCTCCGCGATTGAATTTGCATGGCGCCCGCCTGCGCCGTCACTCACCGGAAATCGTCCGGCCAAATCGCTCACCTTGTCCACCAGTTTGCCATGCGCGTCCGTTATATTGAATGCTTGCACCAGCTGCAAGCTCGGCCCGCGCGTGGGTGTTTCATTCACCCGGTATGCTTTCAAACTGCCTCGATCAGTGACGATGATAAGAGAAGTCGGTGTCATGGCGAATCACTGACCAAAAAATTGGCCGCGCACCAAAAGGCGCACATCACACTCTATAGCTGATTCGTTTGTGACGGCAAGATTGCGCTGCCCGATTTCTTACTTCGAATTGCCTGCCTATTTCCCGCGAGCGCGTTCTTCTTCCGCGCTAATTGCAGGAAACTCGACGTGACGTTTTTTCCACGATTCCTCGCGAGCTTGCGCCTGCGCGCCACTTACCAACTGAAGCAGGCATGCTGCGCGCCCGCCAAGATCAACATCGTCGCCGGAGGCGAATTTTCTCGGCTCAATTAAAAAACCGTTCGGGTCCATTGTGTCGAGAATCAGTTGCCACTCGATGTGCTCTTGTCCCGGCAGAACAAAAGGGATCGGCTCGTAATGGGCGTTAATTAGTAACAGAAACGTGTCGTCGCGGATTGGTTCCCCCTCGAAATTAAACACGTCCATCGTGTCGCCGCTCAGGAGCATGCCGACACAACGAACAAACGGCGACGCCCATTCTTCCTCGGTCATCTCGCTCCCGCCGGGATTAAACCACATCACATCTCTGATCTCCGAACCTCGAATCCGTCGGCCCTGGAAAAATTTCGGACGGCGAAACACAGGATGATCTTTTCGCAGTTGAATCAGCTTTCGCGTGAACTCCAGGAATTGATTTTGTTTCTCATCACGCTCCCAACTGAACCAGCTGATCTCGTTGTCCTGGCAGTAAGCGTTGTTGTTGCCGCTTTGCGTCCGACCCCATTCGTCTCCGCCGGATAGCATGGGCACGCCCTGCGAAAGAAAAAGCGTCGCCAGGAAATTCCGGCGCTGACGCTGGCGCAACGCGTTGATCCCCGAGTCGGCTGTTGGACCTTCTACGCCACAATTCCAGGATTGATTGTGGTTGTCGCCATCCTTGTTGTCGTCGCCGTTCAGTTCGTTGTGCTTTTCATTGTAGCTGACGAGATCGGTCAACGTGAACCCATCATGGGCGGTGACGAAATTGATGCTCGCGTAGGGACGGCGTCCGCTGTGCTGATAAAGATCGGGACTGCCGGTGAGCCGATAAGCCATTTCGCCAACGCGGCCCTCGTCACCTTTCCAAAAGCTTCGCATCGTGTCGCGATATTTGCCGTTCCATTCCGCCCAGAGCACGGGAAAATTTCCAACTTGATAGCCGCCCTCGCCTATGTCCCAAGGCTCCGCGATCAGCTTCACCTGCGAGAGCACGGGGTCCTGATGAATGATCTCGAAGAAGGCGTGCAGCTTGTTCACTCCTTCGTGGTCGCGAGCCAGGCTGGAAGCCAGGTCAAATCGAAATCCGTCCACGTGCATTTCGAGGACCCAATAGCGCAAACTGTCCATCACCAGTTGAAGCGCCCGAGAATTCAACAGGTTAAACGTGTTACCGGTCCCGGTGAAATCCAGATAAAAGCGCGGATTATCCGGGTACAACCGGTAGTAAGCGAGATTATCGATCCCGCGGAAGCACAGCGTGGGGCCGAGATGATTTCCCTCCGCAGTATGATTGTAAACCACGTCAAGAATCACTTCGATACCGGCTGCGTGGAGATTGCGTACCATCGATTTGAACTCGACGACTTGTTCGCCCAATTGTCCGCTGCTCGAGTATTGTGCGTGCGGCGCAAAGAATCCGATCGTGTTGTATCCCCAATAATTCGTCAGGCCGCGATCGATTAAGACTTTGTCATCGATGTGCGCGTGCACTGGCAATAGCACGACTGTGGTCACGCCAAGTTTTTTGAAATAGTCGATGGCTGCCGGGCTGCCGAGGGCCGCATACGTGCCGCGCAATTCTTGAGGTACATCATGCCAAAGTTTGCTGAAGCCTTTCACGTGCACTTCGTAGATCACAGAGCGGTGCAGCGGGATACCGAGTCTCCTATCGTCGTGCCAGTCAAAAGCGTTATTGATTACGACCGATTTAGGTACCCCCCACGCATCATCGCGGAAATCCTGGGTCAAATCTTCGTCTTCGCCCCCGATGACATAACCGAACATTTCATCCGCCCAAGTCACTTCCCCCGCGATGGCTTTCGCATAAGGATCGAGAAGGAGTTTCGAGTTGTTGAATCGCAGTCCGCGTTCCGGATCGTACGGTCCTGAAACGCGAAAGCCGTACAATTGCCCTGGCCGCACTTCCGGCAAAAACACATGCCAGACCTGATCAGTATGTTCGGTAAGGGGAATGCGAATGTTTTCTTCGGTGGCCTCAATATTGTCGAATAAGCAAAGTTCGACCGAAGCGGCTGTCTCCGAAAAGAGAGCAAAGTTGACGCCGTCGCCCAGCCATGTCGCACCCAGCGGATAGGGGTAACCGAGCCAAGTCTTTACCGAAGTCATAAACGCGCCGCGTTCCTATCCAACAGGGAACGCGCATTGGCAATCGCAAACGTGAAGTCGGCTCAGAAACCGCCGTTTCCTGGCGTTGCTTTTTCGCCACAGTCATTAAGATCACCAATTGTGATTCGCAAAATCACTCTGCTCGTTGTCGCCCTGTGTCCGCTGGCCGTTTACCTATACGTGTACCACAATTGGCATCCGTTGCCCGCCGGAACCACCATCGATCGAATCGTCGTCGAAAAATCGGCACGGAAGTTATCGATCTTCCGCGACGCCAAGCGGCTCAAGACTTACCGCGTTGCGCTCGGCCGCAACCCGGTCGGACCGAAGGGAAAGGAGGGCGACATGAGAACGCCAGAAGGAATCTACAAGATCGACAGCCGGAATGCGCAAAGCAGCTTTCATCTTGCGCTGCATATTTCCTATCCGTCGGCTGATGACAGCGCACGCGCCGCCGAGCGCGGTGTCCCGGCCGGTTTTGATATCATGATACACGGAACTCGAAACGGACTCGGCTGGATGGGCGCGTTTCATCGTTGGAAGGACTGGACCGCGGGTTGCATCGCACTCACTGACAAAGAAATCGAAGAACTCTGGCGAGTCACGCCCGACGGCACGACAATCGAGATTCGCCCATAAGGTCGTTTCAGCTTGTCGATGTACCGCCTGAGCGGCAGAATCTTCCCGATGGGACACCACCTTTCAGAAATAATTCGTCATGCGATTGCCTAATCCATTGTTGCTGGGCGCGATTTACGGCCTTTCGGAGCTTTACCTCGCGTTCACTCGACGATCGGGGACACAGGCTATTTCCCATGACCGTCGCTCTCTTGTTCTGCTCTGGACGGTCGTCATTGTCAGCCTCTGGCTTGGGATCCAAATGGTCTGGCTTTTTCCGGGCGCGACCGTCCCCTACCCACGCGGATTTTATTTGGTTGGCTTTATCCTGTTCCTGGGCGGGTTGGCCCTACGCTGGTACTCAATCGGTTATCTCGGCCGCTATTTTACGGTGGATGTGTCGATCTCAACCGGACACAAACTGATCGATTCCGGTCCGTATCGCCATATTCGACATCCGACCTATACCGGCGCGCTTCTTGCGTTTGTCGGATTGGGATTTTGTTTTGGCAACTGGCTGACGATCCTATTTCTGACCGTGCCGATCATTGGCGCGTTCCTCTGGCGGATTCGAATCGAGGAAAGTGCGCTCACAGAAGCCCTCGGCGAAGATTACCGTGGCTACTTGCGGCGGACCAAACGCCTGATTCCGTTCGTTTACTAACGGCTGCTAGTGTTCAATTGTTATCTCTATCGCGTCGGCGGGCGCTACTGGAGGGAGCGCGCTGCCCCGCGACATCGAAGCCTCCCGATAAATGTTTGCAGG
>JBIOVE010000241.1:0-2344 GCA_044867565.1 Candidatus Udaeobacter sp.
ATATAGCCACAGATTACACAGATTTTCACAGATTCCTGTAGGGGAAGCAGCTTGCTTCCCTCGGGACGCTGACAGCATCCTCTACAGCAAACGGCGGCGTTATCCGATGAAGATCTTTCCCGCGCGGCGGCGGACATGCCGATTTTGCGCGAGGTTCACCTTCGCAACGTGCGCGCCTGGATCAAGCAGCGAGCGGACGCGCTCGATCGCTTCGAATCCAATCTCGAAAACATTTTGCACGCGCAACCATTTCAAAATCGTTCGCCGTTGGAGCGCGACGGGCAAGACGCGCAATTCTTTCACGCCAAGTTCGGTGTCGTGATCGGAAAAAACGCGTAATTGATTGTCGATCCAGTTTTCCTCTTCGGCCGCGATGAGCGCGGTTCGCCAAATATTCTGGCGAATGACACGGCCCAACATTTTCTCCAAATCCGGAATCGCGCGACGGCGAATTCTGTTGCGCAATGGAGCGAGACTTTTGTTGGACGCGTCTTCGCGAAATTTCAGCTGATGCTCTCGCACATACTTATCAATTTCATCGCGCCAAACGCCGAGAAGCGGTCGCACAATGATAAGGTCGACAGCGTCCACGCGGCGCATGGAAACCTCGCGCATTGCAGCGAGACCGGCCAGACCCGCGCCGCGGAATAAATTGATTAGAAAAGTTTCGACGAGATCGTCGGCATGGTGTGCGAGAAAAATCGTACGGCAACGCCGGCGTTTCGCGACTTTGGCGAAGAACGAATAGCGCGCTTCGCGCGCGGCGGCTTCGACCGACATCTTGTTTTTCTTTGCCAGCGCACGCACGTTGGCCGAGCCGGGCTCAAAATCGACATGCGTAATGCGCGTTGTAGGGCGAGCGCTCCGCTTGCCCGTCCGCGAACTCGGCAGGCGGAGCGCCTGTCCTACAATTTTCCGATTGTATTTCGCGGCGAGTTTTTCGACAAAGCGCGCATCCGCATTGCTCGATCGACCACGCAGCTCGTGATTCAAATGGCAAACAATCAAGTTTTTATAACCGGCCTCAGTTAGCCAGTGCAGCAGCGCCACGGAATCGCGCCCGCCGGAAACGCCGATTAGATAGCGCTGGCGCGGTGAAAAGTTACGCAGCGCGGCAAGGTCTGACGCGAGGGATCGGCCCATTTTAGACAAAATCGGAATTTGGCGGCGTCTTCATCATAAAGGCACATGTCGGTTCGGGCGCGTCCAAAATCGTAGCAATAAGCGGCGGGCGCGGACCGGGCCTAAAGCAAAGCCAGTGAGGAGAAAGATGACTGTTATGTGTAACGAACACAAATCCACGTATGCGCTTCTGGTTCGCTCGGAGGAGAAGGGCCGGGGCATCATGGAAACCTTGGTTTACGCTCTTTTCGGTTTGAGCGTGATTGTTTCGATATGGCAGTTCGTCCAGCAACCAAATCGCCTACCGATTGAAGGATCGACGTCGGGGGCTTTTCGAGCTCCGCACATGTCGGATCAGGTGGAAGTGCGCCTGCGTGGGGAATCTTGAGGGAAAGCCGGCTGGCAGCCTGGTTTGCTCGCCGGAAAAAATTTTCAGAGGAGGATTTGACAATGAATGAACGTTCATTCATCTTCCTGGCTTATGTCACAACCCCAGATGGAATCGAGCCCAGATCGACGCACCCAGATTCTCGATGCTGCCTTGATCTGCTTCGCCAAGAGAGGCTTTCACCAAGCCAGCATGCACGACATCAGCGGCGAGGCCGGGATCAGCGTCGGCTTGATTTATCGCTATTTCGAGAACAAGGACGCAGTCATTTCCGCAATGGCCGATCGGCATAAAAAGGAAATTCAAGAGGTCCTGGAGCGTGCGCGACAAGCTCCTAATCTCCTCGAGTCGCTCGAGATTCTTTTCACGGCCCATTGTTGCGAGGACGCGCCGCAAGTTGTCTCTGCCTTCGTTGTCGATCTTTACGCGGAAGCATCGCGCAATCCGCACGTGGCCGATTTGGTGCGCGACGTTTTGCAGACGGCGATGGAGGGCGTGACCGATTTGATCGCGCGCTCGCCGGAAGCGGAGAGCGCCGCGCATGGTCTAAAGCCCCACGAACTGGCCGAACTCATTTTTGCCGTCTCGCGCGGAATGTTGATGCGGGATGTTTTGCAGCCGCAGGAGATGACCGCGGCAGAAAGACGCACGCGGCAGCTCGAAGTCACCCGACGGTTGTGGAGTCTTTTATTCAAATCAGAAAATGAACCAGCGTATGCATGACGTAGCGAAACCGGAAACTTTAAGACGAGAAGTGAAGTCGAAACGGAAAACAATTTTGTTGGCGATCGGTGGAGTCGCCGGTCTTTTGATCCTGCTTTTTCTAATCAAGGG
>JBIOVE010000242.1:0-5320 GCA_044867565.1 Candidatus Udaeobacter sp.
GCTCGAACGCGCTTGGATCACCAATACACAACTGGAAGCCGCGCGTGTGGCCCTTACCCGCAATATGAAGCGCAAAGGCAAATTGTGGATCCGCATTTTTCCCGATAAATCGATCACGTCACGTCCGCCGGAAACCCGCATGGGCAAGGGCAAAGGCCAGCCGGAGTTCTGGGTCGCGACTGTGCGACCGGGCAACATTTTATTTGAACTGGACGGTGTGACCGAGTCTGTCGCGCGTGAATCGCTTCGACTGGCGGCGGATAAGTTACCCGTGCGAACAAAGTTTTTGAGTCGGCACCATGTCGTTGCCGCATAAGAGATCATGAAAATGAAAGAAGTTATCGAGCTGAGCACGGACGAGTTGCTGACCAAGAGACGCGACTTGCGGCAGGAGAGCATGCATCTGCGTTTGCAACAACAGAGCGGTCAGCTCGAGCAGCCAAGCAGGTTGCGTTTGCTCCGGCGCGATGTTGCCCGGATTGAAACAGAGCTCTCGCAGCGCGCGAAACAGACCGAGACAAAGTGAATTTATGACCGAGCAAGATCAACAGTCGCCTTCTCAAGCACCGCCACAGCCCGCATCCTTCACGCGTGGCTCGCGTAAGACGCGCACCGGCCAGGTGATTTCCAGCCAGATGAACAAGACGATCGTGGTGCGGACGGTCACGCGCGTTCCGCATCCCAAGTTCGGCAAGATTGTTAAACAGATGAAGAAGTTTTACGCGCACGACGAGCAGAACGAGGCGAAGGCCGGGGACACCGTCCGGATTATGGAGACGCGGCCGCTAAGCAAGCTAAAGCGCTGGCGCCTGGTGGAGGTTATCCAAAAGTAACTTTGAAATGATTTGCGAGTAGATTGTCGATTTTATGGTGCAACTTCGATCCAGACTTGATGTGGCGGACAACAGCGGCGCGCGTATGGCGACGATGATCGGCGTGATCGGCAAGTCCACCCTTTATGCCGGAATCGGGGACGTGATCACGGCGAACGTGAAGGAAGCCAGCGCGACCGGGACAGTAAAAAAGGGCGAAGTTGTGCGTGCGGTCCTCGTTCGCACGAAACAAGCGATCCGGCGCGAAGATGGCTCTCTGCTGCGCTTCGATAACAATGCGATCGTGATCATTGACAAAGATTTAAACCCGCGCGGCACGCGCATTTTCGGGCCAGTTGCCCGCGAATTACGCGAGCGCAATTTCATGAAAATTGTCTCGCTCGCTCCGGAGGTTTTATGAACCGCATCAAGTGCCACGTAAAGAAAGGCGATCACGTGGAGGTCGTCTCGGGGAATTTTCGAGGTTCCTCAGGGAAAATTCTGGCGGTGTTTCCACAGAAGCAGCGTGTCTTGGTCGAAGGCGTGCGGATTATCAAAAAACACCTCCGGAAATCGCAGGACAATCCCAGCGGCAAAATCGCGGAACGCGAAGGCCCGATTCATATTTCCAACGTGAAATTGATCGAGCGTGACGGGAAGCCGGTGAAAGGTGCGAAATCCAAAGCGAAAATGGAGAAAAAGAAGAGCTAGCTTGTTGAACATGGAAAACGAATTTTATCGCGATTACAGAGAGCGCGTGATGCCGGCGCTGCAAAAGCTGCACGGCTACAAAAACGTTCACCGGGTCCCAAAGGTGGAGAAAGTGGTGATCAACACCTCGGTCGGCTCGCAATCGGACGTGAAGCAGGCGCTGGAGGAGGCAAAGGCCGAACTTGCCCTGATCACGGGCCAGCGCCCGATGGAAACACTGGCAAAGAAAAGCATTTCCAATTTCAAATTACGAAAAGACCAGGCGATTGGTGCCAAGGTGACCTTGCGTGGCGAGCGCATGTACGAATTTCTCGAGCGCTTCATCAAAGCGGCGCTCCCCCGCATTCGCGATTTTCGCGGCGTGTCGCCGCGCTGTTTTGATAATCACGGCAATTATACGCTGGGAATTTCGGATCAATCGATTTTTCCGGAAGTCGAGCTCGATAAAATCAAGCGCAACATTGGATTTGATGTTACTATCGTCACCACGGCGCGGACGGATGAGGAAGCCAAATCGCTCTTGAGCGAAATGGGAATGCCGTTCAGCGATCGGGCCAGGAAGCCCGTAGCGCAACCCACCTGATTTTCATGAGTACTGTTACCGACCCTATTGCCGATTTTCTGGCGTGTGTTCGCAATGGAACGCGCGCGCAAAAAACCGAGGTGTTCATTCCGTACTCGAAGATCAAGGCGGAAGTTGCCCGCATCCTGAAGGATGAAGGCTACATCTCCGATTACTCGATCGACACGAGCGCCGCGCATCCGCGCATTAAAATCACCAACAAAATCGCGAACCGCGCCAGCGCGATTGCGGGGCTGCGACGGGTAAGCCGGCCGGGATTGCGCCGGTACGTCGGCGCGGACGAAATCCCGCGAGTCCTTGGTGGGATGGGCTTGGCGATTCTTTCCACGTCGCGTGGCGTTTTGTCGGGTCGCGAAGCGAGGAGACAAAAAGTTGGGGGCGAACTACTGGCCTACGTTTGGTAAATTTTTATGTCACGAATCGGAAATAAAGAGATCGAGATTCCCGATAAAGTCAGAGTCAGCATTGACAATGACGGGGCGGTGTCGGTGGAAGGGCCGAAGGGAAAGCTGAACTGGAAGCTGCCGCGCGACATCAAGGCAAGCGTGAAAGACAATCGCGTATCGCTCGTGCGCGACGCGGAAACGCGCAGCGTAAAAGCGCTGCACGGACTCTCGCGCAGTCTCGTTCACAACATGGTGCAGGGCGTCAGCGAAGGCTTTACCAAACAACTCGAGATCGAAGGCGTCGGTTTCAAAGCCGCAGTGCAAGGATCGACCCTCAATTTGAGCCTCGGTTTCTCTCACCCGGTTCCATTTTCGATTCCAAAGGAAATTAAGATTACCGTCGCGGACAATACCAGGATAACGATCCAGGGGATCGACAAAAAATTAGTTGGCCAGGTGGCGGCTGACATCCGCGGTTTTTATCCGCCGGAACCGTACAAGGGCAAAGGTGTGCGCTATGCGGGCGAGCAAATTCGTCGCAAGGAAGGGAAGACGGTACAATAAATATGGCGACGGCTCGTAAAGCGGCGCGGCAACGCGTTCATCAACGGATCAGGAAGAAAATTGCGGGCACGGCGGAACGACCGCGGCTGGCAGTTCATTTCTCCGGGAAACATGTTTACGCGCAAGTTATCGATGATGACGCTGGCCGCACCCTGGCCGCCGCATCAACAACGGAGGGTTCGTTGCTCGGCGCGAATAAAGCCGCTGCCAATCGCGCCGCGGCCGAACAGATAGGCAAAGCGATAGCGGAACGTCTGCTCGCGAAGAAGCTCGATCGAGTCGTTTTTGATCGTGGCGGTTTTTTTTATCACGGGAAAGTGAAAGCTTTGGCGGAAGCAGCCCGCGCGAGCGGTTTAAAGTTTTAATTCATGGCACAATCGACTTCAGGCAGGCGACCAGACTCGCGCAACCCAGACAGAACTCCCGCAGCGAGGGGCGATACGACCGAGAAAGTCGTTTTCATCAATCGCTGCGCGAAAGTGGTAAAGGGCGGGCGACGCTTTAGTTTCAGCGCATTGATCGTGGCCGGAGATCACGACGGAAAAGTCGGCTGCGGATTCGGCAAGGCGAACGAAGTCTCGGAAGCGATTCGTAAGGCTTCCGAGGCGGCGCGCAAATCGATGGAAAAGGTTTCTCTGCGCGAAAACACGATCCCGCACGAAGTGGTAGGCGAATACGATGGGGCGCGCGTGCTTCTGCGCCCGGCGTCGCCGGGAACAGGGGTCATCGCCGGGGGCGGCGTGCGTGCGGTGGCTGAAGCCGCCGGCATTCGCGACGTGCTGGCCAAGTCGTTAGGCTCAAGCAATCACGCCAACGTCGTGAAGGCAACGATCGCTGCGTTGCGATCGCTTCGCCGGCGTGACGAAATTTTCAAAGTGCGCGGAATTCAGTTCGGCGACGGAAAGGCGAGCAACCATGATGCGTCTTCATAATTTGCGGCCGCGCCCCGGTTCGCGGCATCGCGTCAAACGACTTGGCTGCGGTGAAAGTTCCGGGCACGGAAAAACAAGCGGCAAAGGCCACAAAGGACAAAAAGCCCGCTCGGGCGGCAGTATTCGGCTCGGGTTCGAAGGCGGACAAATGCCGCTGATCCGGCGATTACCGAAACGCGGATTTAACAATGCCGCTTTTCACAAGCACTATGCGATTGTGAATCTTGATGACCTCAATGAGTTCAAGTCCGGAACAACGGTAAACGAGCAATTGCTGCGAGAATCGAATCTGGTGCGCGGTCATTTCTTTGGAATCAAAATTCTTGGCGGTGGCGAACTGAAACACGGCCTCACGGTCGAAGCCGATAAAGTGAGCGCGTCAGCTCGGGAAAAAATCGAGAAGGCCGGCGGAACGATCATCTCGCGACTGCGGGACGACGAGCGGGTGCCAAAGGTAACGGTCTCGCAGAAGGATGTCGATCTCACGGCGGAGGCAATGTCCCGGAAGCCAGGCACGAGAAAGCGATCGACAAGAAAAACGCCTGGAGCGAAGTCGCAGGCAAAAAAGAAAACATCACGGGAGAGCTAGCTCCCCGGTGCGCGATGTTCCAAATTTAGCGGATGGTCTCGGCGTTTCTAAACACGGTTAAGATACCGGAATTGCGCCGGCGCGTTTTGTTTACGCTGGCAGTGATTGTGATTGTGCGCCTCGGTGCCGCGATCACAACTCCGGGGGTCAACCAGGCCGTCTTGCAGGAATGGTTCCGGACGGCATCCAGCCAGACTGGAGGCGGTCTTGCTGCGCTCTTCAATTTGTTCAGCGGCGGTGCGCTGGAAAATTGCGCAATTTTTTCCCTGGGCATCATGCCTTACATCAGCGCATCGATCATGATGCAGTTGCTGACTGCTGTAATTCCGCGGTTGGGGAGGCTGGCGCGAGAAGATGGGGGCCGGCAGAAGATCATGCAGTTGACGCGCTACGCGACACTCGGGCTGTGCATTTTCCAGGGTTATCTGCTGGCGTTATCATTTCAGCATCCGGAATCGTATCATACGATGCTGCCGGGGATCACCGACACGATCAGGGCCCTCGGAATTCCGCTGGTGGATGACATTGGCTGGACCTTCCGAATCGTAACGGTGATTTCCCTGACGACCGGCACACTTTTTTTGATGTGGTTGGGCGATCAAATCACCGAGCGCGGAATCGGTAATGGAATTTCGCTTATCATCACCATCGGCATTGTCGCGCGTCTGCCCGCTGCCCTGGCACAAGCGTGGAAGACCTTTGTGCCTTCGGCGCAAACAGGAGCCAGCCAGGTCAACCCGGCC
>JBIOVE010000243.1:0-6562 GCA_044867565.1 Candidatus Udaeobacter sp.
TCCAGCAGACAACACGCAAACCCCGAAGACGATCAGGGACATGGCGAGCCATCGATTCTGCTGAAACCATTTCATGGCATTAACCACGGATAGCGCGGATAAGAAGACTCAGGCAGCTTTGGACTGAAACGCTATGTCCGCAGTGCTTCAATTCAATAATCATTGCGCGTTCGTAAAGCTTTTCATCCAGTCCTGGTTTCAACTCGTTAAGCACGACCATCGCAGCCCGAATGATATCACGGCTTAGCGCTTCATGAATCATGCTCTCATCCGTGTTATCCGCGTAATATCCGTGGTTGACTTTAGGAAGTCTTCGTCCGTAAGACCATTTCATGGTAATTTGACTGGCTTGCGTAGTGTGAGCTGAAGCTCGTAAGGGAACGCCCACTCCGTATCGTTCGGCACGGAGTTGGATTTGATTACACGCTCTGGGCTTTTTGCGTCGATAGTGAAAAATGGCGAGCTCGCCAGATTGCGAAGGTAATCGACGACGATTTCCTGTTGTTTCGGATTATATAAATAGAGGCCACGCACCAGGATGCCATCAATGGCCGGTCCACCTGCGCCAGTTGTTGGCCCAGGCGGAGCTGCCGCCGCGGTGGATTCCGCGATGCGTTTTCCAGACGTACCGAGCACTTTTCCACCGGAAGTGGCAGCGAGCTCGGTAATCCAGACGTCTGCCTCCGGCAAACGCGCATTAAGGTCTGCAAAAATTTCCGGCCAGAAATTGCGGTCGGTAACTGCGGTGATGAGCGGCGTCGCGACACTGTCCAGCGAGGAGCCTTGCTTTTTAAGCTTGTTAAGCCGCGTTTCGGCAATCCGCATGGTGTCGATCTTTTCTTGCAGCATCTGCGTGCTTTGTCGCGCCACCCGCGCCGCGCGTACGTAGTAAGCCGACCATCCGAGGAAAACGAGAAGGAAACAGGCCGCCGCCATGACAAAAAATGGCCGCCGCTTTTGCAATTCCTGTCTGCGCACCACGCTTTGCGGGAGAATATTTAATTCCATCGGACAGGTGGCCACGCTCCGAAGCGCCAATCCAACCAGCTCCCCGAGCAAATGAGCGGAGCGCGTTACCTCTTGCACTGGCGCCGAATCCGACACGGTCACGTTTTGGAGCGGATTAAAAAACTCAACTGGCAACTGCAATTTCTCATGGAAAAACTCGCGCATGTAAGGCATGCCTGCGCTTCCACCACAAAGGAAAATCCGATCCGGCTGGCTCCCCTGCTGTTGCGCGCGGTAATGACTGATGGAACGCATCAGCTCTGCGTGCAGCCGGGTCATGGTGCTGCGGACTATTTTTGAGACGCGGGCAACATCGGGATCTGCCGGCTCGGCATAAGCACCTCCCAGGCTGACGAAGCCGTCCCGCTTCTTGCGAGATTCCGCGGCCGCGAAAGGCTCGCCAAATTCACGGGCGATTGCGTTCGTGATGGCGCTGCCACCAATGGGAACACTTCGCGAGAAAACTTTTCCGCGCTCGATGAAAAGCACATTCGTCGTCCGAGCGCCGATATCCACAAGCAAAGAACAACCAGTAATCCCGCTGTAGTTATATCTAAAAGCATTGTACAAACCCATCGTTGCAATGCCGATTTTGTCAGTGCGCAATCCCGATTCCTCGACTGCGGCGTTAATGCCTTCTAGATAATCGGCCTTGATCGCGACAATGATGACCTCGACCTGCTCGTCGGGGCCGCCACCAATGAGCTGGTAATCCCAAACCACTTCGTCAATCGGGAATGGCACATTTTGCTGCGCTTCAAACCCAACAATCCGGTCGATTTTCTCCTCATCGACTAGCGGCAATTTGACGAAACGGGCGAATGCAGATTGCGCGGCAATCGCATAGTTGACGTTGCCGTGCCTGATTTGCAGTTCGTTCATCATTTCGCGCAGGGCAACGGTGATCTCCGCATGACGCGTCTCTTCATCTCCCGGCTCAGCCGGAATTTCGCGCAGCCGAAAGTCCACCAGCACCAGGCCTCCGTGGGCTTGCATTCTAAATTCTGCCAGCCCGATGGTCTGCGATCCAAGATTGAGACTGATGAGGCGCGTCGAGGTGGGCATGGTTTAGAAATCCGAAATCTCAATCCGCTTCAGCCGGGCTAAAACCCAAACAAATCCCAGATTCCGAATCCCAAACAAATTTCAATATCCAATAACGGATCAGAAACCGCGGATTACACGAATAACACGGATAAGAGCACTCAGGCATGAAGATCAGGATTGCTGCGTTATTTTGCCGCTTAAGTCCTCGTGAATCATCTGCTCATCCGTGCTATCCGAGAAATCCGTGGTTCAAAATTCTGGGATTTCCGGCTTAACGCCCGGTCTTGATCTGCTCGTAGCGATCCCAATAGAGCGGCGCAAATGGTGTTTGGTCCTTGTTCAAAACGAATCCGGAAACTTGCGGCAGAGTCGCGAACCATTGTGGCGGCGCTTTGTTGAGATTGGCTTCCGCCTTCACCGTGCCCTGCTGCACAAGCTGCACAGCGATGTTTTGACATGAAGTGGTCGTGATCGGTCGATTGTTCGCGAAGCGCGCAAGCGAGCGCGGCGCGACGTACATGACCGAGCGATTCTCACGACCCGCCGGGACATTTACGTGCGTTACTTCGCCAGTTAGAAGGGTTCCATTGAAGAGAATGTAATACTTCAACGTCAGCTCATCGGTTAAGTCCGGCGCCGCCGCAAATTCGACCTCCACTTCCAGCCAACGATCGCGCTGGTTGGCCGGATACTGTTGGGCACCCCCATACGTGTATTGCGGCGTCGAAATTAAATTCCTGGTTATCTTTGTAATCCGGAAGTCGGGCACGGTGGAAGTTTGCGCAGAGGCGATGAGCGGCACGAAAAAGAAAAGGCTCAGCAGCGAGTTAGCTTTCATATTCATGGAGTAATGTTGCAAATGATCCAGCAGATATCTTCGCGCACGCCGGGGAGTTCGGAAAAGATTGGATCATTCGGGTAATTTCTCGTTCAAGATCGACCCGCGTTCCACTTCTAAAATTCCCGGCAATGGCAAGCCCGAGCAATTCGCTAAAACATTACAGCGTTACAAGGGGAAGTATTGAGCGATTTAGCGATTCAACGATTTAAAGGATTCCCCCGGCCGCCGGAGCCTCGGCGGAGGAGGAAATGCTTTAATGCTTCGACGATTCCGAGCGGAGGCGGGGAACATTCCCGCTGGACTCTCCATATGTCGCGCCGACGGTAATATAAAACTTATCATTGCCGACGCCGCCGAGGATATAGCCCTGCTCAACCTCGCGAGCGAATTTGCCGCTCGACCGGCCGTAGAAAAAGCCGATTTCACCATTGGCATAAATCGGATTCACCCGCGGGCTCACTAGTTCGCCGGGTGAGTCCTTTCCATCTACCGGAGTGGCGTCAGCTTGCTGTTCGTCGTCGGCGCTGACAAGCGCGTCTGGGAAGAGATCGAGCGGCGCCATTCCCATTGGGCCCAATGCGCTCCAAACCGGCAAGCTCCGCGGGTCCAAAAGAATCAGCAGCGGGAGATCAGCATCGAGAAGCGAACCACGCATCGCGCTGAAATTTTCCGGCCGATAGAGGGTTAGCGTGGCCGCGGCGTTCAGCGCGCTGCTGCGGCTCAATTGTTCGAGCGTCGCAGTTCCATATTTGGTCTGCCCCAAACGACTCGTTTGCTGCGCCGCCAGGGAAAAGCAACAACTGAGAAAACACAGGACGACAACAAGCGCGCGCCTAGTCATGAGGCCAATTCACAACCGAAAGGCGGTGAGCGCCACTGAAATCTTGCACAAATTTGACGTGCGTGGATCAGATCGACGGAGTCTCGCCCGTCAAGTTGGCTCCCGCGAATCACGCGAATGGACGCGAATGGCGGAGAGATATGTGCAAGAGAACAAGAAAACTTCCGGCCTTTTTTGATTCGTGTTCATTCGTGGTTAAATGGGATGCGGCGGGTCCGCTTTAGCGATTCAACGATTCCCTGAAATATTCGATCGTTTCCTTGATTCCTTCTTCAAACTCGACACGCGGTTCCCAGCCAAGAACTTCTTTGGCGCGCGTGATATCCGGTTGCCGTACCTTTGGGTCGTCCACCGGCAACGGCTTGTATTCGATTTTCGATTTTGTCCCCGTGATGCGGACGATCTCGTCGGCAAATTGTTTGATCGTCATTTCGCGCGGATTTCCCAGGTTAACCGGCTCGTGAAAATCGCTTATGGCCAGTTTGAAAATTCCGTCGATCAAATCGGACACATAACAAAACGAGCGCGTCTGCGCGCCGTCGCCGAAAACGGTGAGCGGCTGCCCGCTTAATGCCTGTCCGATGAACGCCGGCACGACGCGGCCATCACGCACGCGCATCCGCGGGCCGTAAGTGTTAAAGATGCGCACAATTTTCGTGTTAATCTTGTGATAACGATGATAGGCCATGGTCATCGCCTCGGCGAAACGCTTGGCCTCATCGTAAACGCCACGCGGTCCGATCGGATTGACGTTACCCCAGTAATCTTCCTTTTGCGGATGAACGAGCGGATCCCCGTAACATTCCGAAGTGGATGCTAGAATGAACGACGCCTTTTTGTCCTTGGCCAGGCCGAGCGTATTATGGGTGCCGAGCGCGCCTACTTTCAGCGTCGGAATCGGCAGTTCGAGATAATCAATGGGGCTGGCAGGCGAGGCAAAGTGAAAAACGTAATCGATTCGTTCTTCCGGCAGAAAGATGAAGTTGGAAACGTTGTGCTTGATGAATTTGTAGTTCTCGTTCCCGGCGAGGTGGCCAATGTTCGCGGTGTTACCAGTGATCAGATTGTCGATCGCGATTACCTGGTGGCCTTCCGCCAGCAAACGATCCGTTAAGTGCGACCCCAAAAATCCAGCGCCGCCGGTCACGACAGAAACAGGTTTTTTTGCATGCGCTGGCATTGCCGGTTTTTATCTAGCGGTTGACGACAAAATTGCGAGCAAGATTTCCTGGTCGCGCAACTGCGGGTCTTGGGGAGCACAGAGTTCAGTTCCTGGCACGCGTGTCCGGTTAACGTGTTGCCGCCAAGCTGCCGGCAACCCCGAAAGCATTCGGGGCCTGCGCTCTCCGACATTTCGGATTTCGACACTTGCTCGCAAAGACATTCTCTTCTTGTTGAACTCAATTAAGAAAAAGAAGTGAGATTCTTCGACTCCGCTCAGCATGACAGGTAAAAGTCCCATCTGCATTTTATCCCGCACTGACCCAGCGCGGTGCCGCAACCAGACGCTTGTCATTTCGAGCGAAGTCGAGAAATCTCTTATTGTTCAACTCGTGCAATTAAGAAAAGAAATGAGATTCTTCGACTCCGCTGAGAAGGACAACTGAAAACTCCATGCGCATTTTATCCGGTATCCAACCGAGCGGGGTGCTGCACATCGGTAATTACTTTGGCATGATGCGGCCGGCGATCGCCCTGCAAGCGGAGGGCGAAGCGTTTTATTTCATCGCAGACTATCACGCGCTTACCAGCGTGCGCGACCCGAAGGCGCTCCGCGAAAACATTCGCCGCGTCGCGCTGGATTTCCTGGCTTGCGATCTTGATCCGAAACGCGCTGCGCTTTTCAAGCAATCGGACGTGCCGCAGGTAACGGAGCTGGCCTGGATTTTATCCACTGTCGCCCCAATGGGTTTGCTCGAACGCGCGCATTCTTACAAAGACAAGCTTGCGCGCGGCCTGGCCGCGACCGTTGGGCTGTTCGATTATCCCGTGTTGATGGCGGCCGACATTTTAATTTACGACAGCGACATTGTGCCTGTCGGCAAAGATCAAAAACAGCACATCGAAATCACGCGCGATCTCGCGGTAAAGATGAATGAAATATTTGGCGAAGTTTTCAAGCTGCCCGAACCGCGCATTCACGCCGCGACTGAAGTTGTGCCCGGAATTGACGGCCAGAAGATGAGCAAAAGCTACGGCAATAACATCGACATCTTCGGCGACGAAAAGGAAACGCGAAAGCGGGTGATGAGTATCGTGACCGATTCCACGCCGGTGGAAGCGCCAAAAGATCCGTCACGATCGACAATCTTTCAGCTCTACTCGCTCTTCGCTTCAAAAAATGAAATCGCGGAGATGCGAGAGCGGTTTGAAAAAGGCGGCACCGGCTATGGCGATTTCAAAAAACAACTCTCCGAAAAGCTCTGGGAATATTTCGCGCCCATGCGAAAACGCCGCGAAGAAATCCTGGCCGACAAATCGTACATTGACAATGTGCTTGCGCGCGGCGCGAAACGCGCAAACGAAGTTGCCGATCAAGTGATGAAACGAGTGCGCGATGCCGTGGGCCTGTAGCGACGGTTGCAGACCGCCGCTACAGTTCCCACAAATGGCGGCTATTCGTTTTCACATCGTGCCGAATGCGAGACAGGGCAAGATCGTGGGTGTGCATGATGGAGCGATTAAGATCAAGCTGCGCGCTCCCGCAGTCGAAGGGAAAGCGAATGCAGCGCTTCGCAGTTTCCTGGCCGAACAATTAGAGGTTCCTGAGCGGAACATTGTGCTGGAGCGCGGCCAGAGATCGCGCGACAAGCTGATTCGCGTCG
>JBIOVE010000244.1:0-5480 GCA_044867565.1 Candidatus Udaeobacter sp.
TTGCAGCGGGAGCGAAGACGCTCGATCAAAAATATTTCGTGTCGCCCGAGATTTTTGTCAAAGAACAAGAAAAGATTTTCTCCACGCAATGGGTCTTGGTTGGGCATCAGAGTCAGCTCGCGAAGCCGGGGGATTATTTTGTGACTGAGGCTGGTGGTGAGAGCCTCATCGTTATCCGTGATCAGAGATCAGTGATCAGAGGGTTCTATAACGTCTGCCGGCATCGTGGGACGCGACTAAAGGAAGATGCAGGTGGACATTCGTCGGCGATTCAGTGTCCATATCACGCGTGGACGTATGGCCTCGACGGGCGATTGATCGGCGCGCCGCATATGGATCAGGTTCGAGGTTTTGATAAAGGCGACTATTCGTTGCACGCTGTAAACCTGGCGTTATGGGAAGGGTTCATCTTCGTGAATCTGGCGGACTCGGGGACCCTCACCTCAATCCTCTCCCAAAGAAAGAGGCGGAACAAGTTGCCGTCCCCAGGCTATAAATCGTTGGAGGAATGGTTTGCGCCGTTGGCCGGAAAATTTACCCACTGGAATTTGCCCAATCTGCGCTCAGCCAAACGGATTGAGTACGACGTCCGGGCCAATTGGAAGCTGATCTTCGAAAATTATTCGGAGTGTTATCACTGCCCCGGCGTGCACCCGATGCTGTCGAAAGTTTCACCGTACGATTCGGCGGAGAACGATCTGACCGAAGGGCCGTTCCTCGGCGGGTTCATGAAGATCAATCAAGGCAAGAGCCTGAGCATGAGCGGTAACGCGTGCGCGCTGCCGGTGGGTGACATCAAGGCGGATCACGCGCGCGTTTTCTATTATTCGATTTTTCCGAACATGCTGCTGAGTCTGCATCCGGATTATGTGATGGTACATCAACTCTGGCCGCGGTCGCCAGAACGGACGCTGATCTTGTGCGATTGGTTTTTTCATCCGGAGGCGTTTGGGCGAGAAAATTTTCACCCGGACGACGCGATCGAATTCTGGGATATGACAAACAGGCAAGACTGGCACGTGTGCGAGTTGAGCCAGCAAGGGATCGCCTCGCGGGCGTATGAGCCGGGTCCGTATTCGCCGCGGGAAAGTATTCCGGCGGCATGGGATCGGGAATATTTACGGCAGATGGGTACGCTGTAGTGGCAGGCGTGCCGCCTGCGAGATTCATAGCTACAGCGGCCTCTACAGCTTGCTCGTGCTCGTAATCGTGATCGAGTTGCAGCGGAAGAAAACGCCGAACCCGAACATCCAAAGTCGAACGTCGAAGTCAGAGGAGGCTCGATCCGATGCCTGATACTTGGTTCTGGATGCTCGATTCGCAGCGTGGCCAGAATCTGGTTTTGTCATCCAGCATCTAGCATCTAGTATCCAGAATTCCATGCCGCCTCTGACCTACGCGAACTATCTCGATCTGGAGAAACTGTTGACTCTCCAGAACCCCCGCTCAACGCCAGCCGAGCACGATGAGATGCTGTTTATCATCATCCATCAGACGTACGAACTGTGGTTCAAGCAGCTGTTGCATGAATTCGAGAAAATAAAGAGAGATTTTTCAGCCGGCGATCTCTTCGGCGCGATTCATTCGTTCAAACGCACACGAACGATCATGAAGACGCTCGTGCAGCAGGTGGACATCCTCGAGACGATGACGCCTTCGTCGTTCTCGAGTTTCCGCGACCGGCTTGAGACCGCATCGGGATTTCAGTCGGTGCAGTTCCGCGAAATTGAGTTCGTGCTCGGATACAAGCGCGCGTCGACGCTCCAGTACGTTCGACCGGACTTTCCCGGCTATGACCGGCTCCAGCATCTGCTCCGCGAACGATCGGTGATCGATCATTTTTATGATTTTCTTGAGACGCGCGGGGCGCAGATTCCTGAAGAGTTGAAGAATCGCGACGTCACCCAACCGAACGGGCCCGACGAGCGCGTGCAGAAGGAAATCCTTCGGCTCTACAAGAGCGCCCCCGAATGTTCCATCCTTTTCGAATTGATGACCGATTTCGACGAAGGATTACAGGAGTGGCGCTACCGGCACATCAAACTGGTCGAGCGCACGATTGGCGCGAAGAAGGGCACGGGCGGATCGCCCGGTGTGCCATTTCTGAAGGAATCGCTGTTCAAGCCGATCTTCCACGATCTGTGGGCGATTCGACACGAAATGTAACGCTGCTTCGCAGCGAAAAATCGGAATGTCGAATGTCGAATATTGAAATCAGAGGCAAAGAAACTCGCGGACAGTTCCGGATAGCAGTTGCTTTTTCTGCTCGGCTGAAAGTTCGTTCATCGATTCGATGAGTGCGCCGGGACGGGCTTCGCCCAGCGGGAACGGATAATCCGACCCGAACGCGATGCGTTGCGCGCCAAATAGTTTGAGCAGCATTCTTAGCGCGTCAGCGTCGTGAACGAGCGAGTCCACGTAGAACCGCGCCGGGGCGATGACGTCGCCCTTTTCGTTTCTGCGAGCGAGATATTTTCTCGGGTTCGTATTGTTCTCTGTCGCAACCAAATCCGGGCGCACACGAAACGCATGCTCAATGCGGCCGATCGTAAAAGGGAATGCACCGCCGCCATGCGCGAAAGCGACGCGCAACTTTGGAAATCGCTCGAATACGCCGCCAAAGATCATCGAGCAGATAGCGAGCGAGGTCTCGGCCGGCATGCCGACGAGCCAAGGCAGCCAGTATTTGGGCATACGCTCTTTTCCGAGCATGTCCCAAGGATGAACGAAGATCGCGGCGTCGAGTTGTTCGGCGACGCTCCATACCGGCTGAAGTGACGCATTGTCGAGATTTAAGACGTCTATTCGTCCGGAGTGCGGGTTCGCATCTACGTGCGTACCGATCTGCGCGCCGCGCAGACCCAACTCGCGGACGCATCGTTCCAGTTCGCGCGCTGCCAGATCGGGATCCTGCAACGGGATCGTGGCCAGGCCCGCGAATCTTGTTGAATGATCGCGGACCACTTCGGCAATGTGATCGTTCAACCGGCGCGACAAATCGAGTGCGTCGTTCGGCTTCGCCCAATAGCTGAACATGACCGGCACAGTCGAAAGCACCTGCATTGAAACGCCGGCGCGATCGCACTCTTCAATGCGCCGCTTGGGATCCCAGACATTGTCGGTGATCTCGCGAAAAACGCGGTCGCCGATCATCATCCGTGCACAGCACGGCTTGTAATGATCGAGTCTGACAAATCCGCCGTAGCCGTACTTCGCGTCGAGATCTGGCCAGTCGTGCGGGAGAATGTGCGTGTGCAGGTCAATCTTCATGCGGGTGTAGCGTTCGCTGTCTCAGCGAACCAGGATGGGCTGAGGATAGCGCACCCTACAGGGATTTCACCGGCCCGGGTTTCTCGACTTTTGTGCCGCACTTCTTACAAGTCCGGCGCCCGTCATCGTTCCAAAAATCGAGCATCGCCTGGCTGAAATGCTCGACGATGTCCGCGCAGTCGAAGTGAATGTCTTCCACGAGCGCCCCGCACTTTTCGCAATAGAAAATGACATGCTCTTTCTCTCCGGGCGGGCGGCGACGCTCGACCACCACGCCCAATGTGTCCGGCGGCCGCTGTGGCGAATGCGGGACATTCGGCGGGATGAAGAACGTTTCGCCTTCATGAACGATATGATCCACGGTCCGGTCGCCTTCGCGGACCCGCACTTTGATGTCGCCTTTCAGTTGATAGAAGTACTCTTCCGAATCGACCAGATGAAAATCGTTCCGCGCGTTGGGCCCTTTGATAACCATCACGAAAAAATCCCGCCCATCATATAGATAACGGTTGCTCACCGGTGGTTTGAACTTTTCCCGGTTCTCTTCGATCCAGTCCTTTAAGTTAATCGGCGGTTGCACGGTGGCCATAATGCGGAGCGTATTTCCTCCTGCCCATAGCGTCAAACTTCGGTAGCAGCGCTCTATGAGCGCCGCATAATTCGTCCGACGGTCACAGACCGCAGCTGCAGTAAAATCGATATATTTGCGATTGAACCCACCAATACCCAGCAATACTATGCGCCGCTCCATGAAACTTCGCAGATTGTTCCAAATCGCCGGCGCAGGTGCCATCGCGTTCATCGTTTGCGGTTGCGAAGAACTTCCGCCCTATATCGAACAGTTGCCATCGGCGTTTGTGCCGTCGCCGCGTGGCTATTGGAACGGCGACGGCGTCTCGGGCTCGCCCAAGATCGTTGTGCATATCGGCCAACAGAAAGCTTACTTCTATAAAGGCAAACGTGTGGTCGGCGAATCGACCGTCTCCACGGGAAAACCCGGATTCTCCACACCTCCCGGCCACTATTCCGTTATCTCGAAAAGCCCGGACCACATATCAAGCGTATTTGGCGATTACGTCGATGATTACGGCCGCGTGGTGAAATCCAATATCGACGTGCGCAAAGACCGCCGGCCGCCAGGCACTCACTTCGATGGAGCGCGAATGCCATATGCCATGTTCTTCCGGGGCGGCTACGCAATGCACCAGGGCTACGTTCCGCCGTATGCCGCGTCGCACGGTTGCATTCGAGTGCCTAAAGGAATGGCCCGCCACTTTTTCAACGCTGCTCCGGAAGGCACACCGGTCATCGTGAAACAGTAACCGATGGCTGATTCAAGTTACGTCAGCCAACCTGCGCACAGCAAGGCAGTCCGGCCAGGATATAAGATCATTTGTTATGTCGTGGCATGGCTTGTCGCCCTTTTCGCGACCAACCCTGACGGCCGCCTTTGGGCGCTGGCCTGGATGTTCCCTCTCGGGCTTGCCGCTTTCATTAACCGGCACTGGGCCAACAGTGGTGGCTGGGGAGTTTTTGGGGCCTGCATCGGAATTTATCTTGTTCATGCCTACTTTTACTTTCGCTCACAAAAGTTTGGCTGGACACTCTTTCTCTTCGGTGTCTTAACCGTGTTGCTCATCTGCAATGTCTCGGGCTGTCGAGCAATGATCAACACTCACTAAAACCGTCTGCCGTTCTCTAAGGACTGGCCGTGCTCTTCAACTCGCTGACCTTCATCGTGTTTTTTGCAGTGGTGCTGGCACTGCATTACACACCGCTGCCGTGGCGCGTTAAGAAAATCAATCTTCTCGTCGCAAGCTATTTGTTTTACGCGGCTTGGAATCCGCCGTTTGTGATTCTCTTGTGGATTTCCACCGTACTCGACTGGGTCGTAGCCAAGCGCCTTTACGTCACCGAGGCGCCAGCGCGCCGCCGTCTCTTACTGTTAATCTCAGTCACCGGGAACCTGGGGCTGCTTGGCTACTTCAAATACGGCGGCTTCGTGCTGGAGAATTTTGCCCACTTGATGATCGCTCTCGGCGTCGCGTATAAGCCACCAGCCTGGGACATTGTTCTGCCAGTCGGCATTTCGTTTTATACATTCCAAACGATGGCCTATTCGCTCGATGTCTATCTAAGACGCGCGAAACCGGCCAGCTACGAGTTGCGGGAAAAAAGTCACAAACAGTGCGAAATCCAGAAACGAGCCG
>JBIOVE010000245.1:0-2528 GCA_044867565.1 Candidatus Udaeobacter sp.
GGTGATGGCGCCCTCGCCATCGCGAACTTTTCGAACTGCGTCGGCCCGCGGTGTTGGGAAGCCCAAGAGGGTTCGCCGCGAGGGCGCGGCAAACAGCACGCGAGGCGCGTGCGCTCCTCGGATCACGGCAATCTCGCGCAAACTCGTTGTGCGCCATCTTGATCTCACTCGCCGCGTGATCCGAGAAGCGATGGACTGAAATCATGTGGCAAACTCCATGATTGTGACTTCTGTTTCTCCCCACAGTTAGCGGCAAAACGTGCGCTCTACCACCGATCAGCCGAGTCGCAGATACAACGCGCCGGATTGGCAAACCGGATCCTCAAGTTTTCCGCTGCAAGATAGTGATGCGTCCGCGCAGAAAATCGATCGTGCGCGGATAAATCCATGCAGGCGCACGCGGCGCGTCGGCATCGAACACAATGGCGTAGGGGAATTTTCCGGTAAGAAGGTCACCATAATATCTGCGCACCGCTTCGCCGGGCACGTTGTAATCCCGCGAATAAATGGTGATGTAATTCGGATTGCGCTTCTCCAAGGCGGCGGCGGTGAATAGCTCTTGACTTGGATTTCCTTCCTTCTCGGCAACGAGAGGTTGCACCCATTCGGGAAAAACTTTGCGGAACAACTCGACGCGACCCGGCATGTGAGGCAGACGCAGATCGGTGATGTCTCGTGCTGGCGGGGTGGGTCGGCCGGATCGGCCAAGATTAATTTCGCGGGCGTCGAAATTCGGCAGTTTCGACCAATGTGGACTCGTGTCACTCGATTCGATAACGCTGCCCGGCGGGACATTTTTCACTATCCAAAGCTGTGCCTTCAGCCGCGGATCATCGTTGAAACGCTTCCCAACCAGATAACTGCAAAGGCAGTTGTAAATCAGAACTGGCAGCAGTAACGCAAGAGTCCATTTTCGCCATTCGAACGTCTGCAACGCCGGACCAATCATCAAAATCAGGAATGGTATCGCGGGCAAAACATAACGCGTTTCCGTTCGCGGGAACGTTCCCACTTTCAAAATATACAGGAGAAATACGGCACTGCTCAGGGTGAATCCGCGCGTTGCGGCATCGCTTACATCGCGTCGTCTCAGGACTAGAATGCAGCTCAAAATCGCGAGACCGGCGATCACAATCGCGCCAGGAATTCCGACAATCTCCGGAATTCGGCCAAGAGCACCAAGATAATTGGCGCGATCCGGTTGACCTGAGTAACGCGGCGTGACGGTGTAGTTGTAGATGAAATCGTGCCAGAATTTTTTCGGCTCATAAAGCGCAGTCGGGCATCCGAAGAGGAATCCGAGCAGAGCCATGCCCACTGCAATCCCGAGTTGACGGCTAAGAATCATCCTTCGAAGGCCCTCGCCTTTTGTGGCGAAGAAATGCGCGACAAGAAGCGCGATTCCCACCGCCACGCCGTTGTATTTGGTTGCCGTTGCGATGCCGATCAAAAAGCCAGCAATGGCGTAATTCCGCGCGCTAGGAACTGACGCCAGCCGGTACGCGGCCCAAAGCGTCGCTAGCATCCAAAATAAGAGCGGCATATCGACGGTGAGATAATGCGCGTAGGCAACAAATCCGGCGCTCGTGGCGAAAGCAAACGCGATGATAGCGGCAGAAAATCTTCCGTACGAGCTACGGCTAAAAGTATAAGCGAGCGCAATTGTGCCCAGATAAAGTGCAATCGTCACTAACCGCGACCCGATCAGTTTTGCCGGATTGGCGATTTTCATTCTTTCCTTCGGCACCTGGGCGATTTTCATCGCTGCGGTGATTGGCCAAATGACGAAAACGTGGTTTACGTAGGTATGGAACGGCGGCTTCATGTAGTCACTCGGCCGCAGGGCGCGCAAACCACGCATTGCGATTTGACTGCGATTCCAGCATTCGACCCGTCCCCATGTAATCCCCTGGAGACAAAAAAGGAACGCGAGCGACAGTGCCGCGACTAACAGCGGATCAAGGCGTTGAATTTTTCTCGATTGATCCGCGGATTCGGACAGGGAAGATGTCACGCGGGTTCACCTGGTTGCCGGCGATGACGTCACCGGCGCCTTCTTGTCATTGATCCCGATCTTTTTCAGGAATGGTTGGACCGATTGTTTTCGGCCAAGGAACTTCTCGATCGAGATGTTGACGTCGCGCGAATCGCCCGGCTCGTAAATTTCGCGGCGCAATTTCAAACCGGCTTGCTTGTCGAGGTAACCATCTTTCGCTTTTTCGAAGACAGTCGCCATGTCGGCGGCGATCGCGTCGGCCCAGGCATAACCGTAGTAACCGGCATCGTAACCGTTTAAATGGCCAAAGTAGGAAACGAATGTCGTGCTCGGATCGATTGGGAGAAAGACTTTTTCGAGGATCGGGTTGGAAGTCGCGACGCAATCGTAAGATTGACTTTCCGGATGTGCATCGTGGAGCGCCAGGTCAAGAGTGGCGAAAGCAAATTGCCGGCGATAGAAAACGCTGGCAGTCGCCAGTTTCGTGTCGTTCATCTTCTTGATGATCTCGGCCGGAATTTTCTTCGAGGAA
>JBIOVE010000246.1:0-5618 GCA_044867565.1 Candidatus Udaeobacter sp.
TCGCGCACATCGCGTTATCGGGCGCTCCTAAATCTTCGCGCGATCGCAGAGATACTGGAACGCGAACGTCCCGACATCATCGAATCGAGCGACCCATACCAAATCGGATGGAAAGCGATTGCGGTCGGACGCTCGCTCCGAGTTCCAGTGGTCGGTTTTTATCATTCACATTTCCCCGAAGCGTATCTCCGCGGCAGCACAAAATTCTTGGGCAAACGCGGGACGCAGCGGGCCATGAACTTGACGCGCGCATATCTGCGCAAGCTTTACAATCGCTTCCAGGCTACGCTTGTCCCTTCCGACCTTCTGGCCGGCGTTCTTTCTGAATGGGGCGTGGGCAATGTGCGCGTGGTGCGCCTCGGCGTGAACGCCGACGTTTTTAAGCCGGTTCCGGACGACCGAAGAGCGACACGCCAGTCGTTAGGCGTTGATCGCGAACAGAACTTGCTTCTCTGGGTCGGCCGTTTAGCCACGGAAAAGAACACGCGAACATTGTTTCGGACCTTCGAGCTTTTACAGCAGCGGCGCCCAAATAAATTTCATCTGTTGGTGATCGGCGATGGACCGCAGCGCACTGAACTCCGGCAGTTGCAGTCCCGCAGCTGCGGGAGAAACGTCTCCTGGATTCAGTATTGCACCGACTCCACCGATCTCGCGCGTTATTATCGCGCCGCCGATCTCTTCGTTCACCCGGGCGTTCAGGAAACATTTGGGCTCGTGGCGCTGGAAAGTCAGGCCTGCGGCACGCCCGTGATGGGAATTCGCGGCAGTTACATGGACGGGATTATTTGTCACGACCAGGAATCGTGGGCGCGAGAAAACAGCGCGGAGGCGCTTGCGGATGCAATTGAAGCACTGAACGCGCAAGAATTGCAAAGGCTCGGCACCGCTGCGGTTCGGTGCGTTGCGGCGGATTACACCTGGCCGCGTGTATTTGAGCAGATTTTTTGTATTTACGACGAGGCCTGTTCCAACTACACAGGAAGTGGCCATCGATGAAGAACGACAAAGCATTTACAATCCGAAGCTACCGTGATTCCGATCGTGTCGCCGTGCGGCGGTTGTGTTGCCAGACGGGATTTCTCGGCGACCCGATCGATCCAGTTTACGAAGATCGCGAATTGTTCGCCGATTTTCTGACCACCTATTACACGGATCACGAACCTGAGTCGTGCTTTCTTCTGGAGCTAGACGGTGAAATTCGCGGTTATCTCCTCGGTTCACGCAAACCACTACGCAATCAACTCTACGCGCTCTACCAAAACGTTTGGCTCTTTTTTCGCGCGCTTACTCGCTACTTCCGCTACAATGAACGCTCGCGTCGTTTTATCCGGTGGATGCTCGTGCACGGCTGGCGCGAAGTGCCTGCGCGGCCACGCCGGGTCCCACATTTTCACATCAATCTCCTCCCGGATGCGCGAAAGGTATCCACAACCCGCGCACTTATGAGCGCGTATTTGAGTTATCTCTACCGCTCTGGCGAAAAACGTGTTTACGGGCAGATCGTTACGTTTGAAAGCCGGCGCGGGGAAAAGATGTTCGAACGTTACGGATTCAAGGTATTGAATCGAGCGAAGATCACGAAGTACAAAGCGTTTTATCCCGAATCGGTCTATCTCAGTACCGTGATCAAGAATTTGGAAACGGCCGAACCGCTCTCGGCGTATTCGCGAACGCGTACCTAAGCGTCGCAGTAGACCTAACTACGATGAAGTCCTCGTTCTCCTCATTCCTCATCCTCGCTGCCGCTCTGTTCGTTCTCGAGCTATTGACCATATCTGCCGAAATCTTTACCGAGGGCGTGCGAGTGTCTCCAGAAACGGTGAAGCTCAAGCCGGGCGAGTACGTCTGGGAGCCGGAGCTTGCTCCCGAGGGGCCCTTGCTGATCGTGGCCAGCATCACCGAGCAGGTGGCATATGTTTATCGCAATGGCATCCGAATCGCGCGATCCAGCGTCAGCACGGGGCGGCCGGGCCACCCGACCCCGACGGGGGTTTTCACGATCCTGGAAAAGGAAGTTCATCATGACTCGAGCATCTACAAAGGCGCGGAGATGCCTTACATGGAGCGGGTGACTTGGGGCGGGATCGCGTTGCACGCCGGCGATCTGCCGGGTTACCCCGACTCGCATGGGTGCATCCGGCTACCGCTGGAATTTTCCAAATTGCTCTTTGGCGTCACGATGAAAGGCGCGACGGTAATCATCGCCGATGTGCATTCCGCGCCGGCTGAAACGGTGCATCCGGGACTGTTCTTTACGCAAAGCGGCGAGGAAAGCGAGCCTGAGACTGCGGGTCAGTTTGAATGGAATCCCGAGAAGTCCGCCAGTGGTCCAGTTTCACTACTGGTCAGCAGCGCGGATAAGACGCTCTATGTCTATCGCAACGGAGTACAGATCGGCCGGGCGGGGATTCCAAATTCGCGGGCACTTGCGCTTCTGGATGACCGCGTTTTCAGCGCCCTAAGTGGGACGGATGTAGAGGGACATCTGCGCTGGGCGGAAGTGACCACCGTCGCGGACAAAGATAAATCGAGCCAGAGCCTCTTCGAGACGGCGCAAGAAAGCGGACTGCCGACCCAGTTTCTGGACAAGGCGAAGGAAGTGATCACGCCGGGCACTACGATGATCTTCACTGATAAGCCGGTGGATCCGACGACGCAAAGTGCTGCGGGCTTCCAGATCCTCGTCGCGCAAAAAGACAAGTCCTCCGGGACCACCGAATGAGACTCCATGCAATCGCGATGGGCAAACTTACCCAAGAAGATAGCGTCGCAGGAGGCTTTGAGTTTGCTTGCTACGGTCGTATTTTCGGTAGGCTTGGCGAAGCGCGCTGTCGATTGCGCGATTGCTGCGAAACTTGCGTAGCACTGATCGAACAGTCTTTTCCGAAACGCTTGTCGCCAGCCTGAAATATATCTGATTCGTGATCATGCGGCCACGAGCTGCGCAGTGGCCTCCATTTCGGGCCTGCGATCAACCAATAAATCCGTCCTCGGACGAGGTTCGGTTTGGATGAGACCTGCCAGAAACGCACCGACATGCAGGTCGCGTTGAGTGTTAGCATGACCTTCCGCCGAGAAAATCAGCACAGAAGGACGATTGCTTAATTCAAATTCGAAACTTCCCGGCGCGACGAGATCTTCAGGGGAAACCGACGCTGTTGCCTGATGACAAAGACAATCAAAGGAGCGCGCTGGTTCGTCGTGATATCGCCCGTTAGTATCGGCGATGATTTTCGGTCCACGCACATTGGGCAGCCAGGTCAAGCGTCCGCCCTCTTGCTCGGATTCAAGGCGGAAGCCGACATCGCGATAGGACCGCGGACCGCAACCGGAAAAGAATGGCCTGACAACAAGTTGCGCCGGAATGGGCCCGCCGCGCAGTTCCCACGACAAAGCAACGGTGGAACCATCGTGAGGCAGAAACATTTGCTGTTCTAATGACAATTCCTCTGCAAGACGGAAGCGGGAGCGCGGCCACGAGATTGCGCCGAAAAGGCCGCCTCCCGATGTCAATGCTGAATCGATCATCGGGCCGTTTGAAGAAATGGTGTAAACCCCGCGCTGTGTTGTCAAAATGGCCTCGATGCAAATCAGCGCTGCCTCGGAATTACTGTTGGAAGAGCGAATTGTGATCATAGGTGTAAGGATTTTGCAGATGCGTCGCGCGCCGCAGCAATTCCTTACACAAATGGCTGTAGCGGGGGCCTTGATCCCGGCGGACCTGTGGCATCGTCTCGCGCAGCCGGGGTCAATGCCCCCGGCTACAATGAATTTCCCGAGTACGCGGTTGTAAGGTTCATGGAGGAATCTTCGACGTATCATTGTGAGATGAAAGCCGAACGGATGAACTACGCACCATGACCGGGAGCAAAATCCAACCAGCCGCCGCGCGCTGGGTGGACGACCACGGTGAGTGTCTCTACCGATACGCTTTAGTGCGTGTGCGCAAACCCGAAGTCGCCGAAGATCTTGTGCAAGAGACGTTTCTCGCGGCGGTCCGCGGTTACGACAAGTTCGGTGGCCGTTCTTCCGAGCGGAGCTGGCTTTGCGGCATTTTGAAAAACAAGATTGTCGATCATTTCCGCAAGCTCGGGCGCGAGACTTCGTTCACAGACATGGAATTTCTTTCGGACGAATATTCGGAAAAATTCGTTTCGGTCGGCTTTTGGAACCACGAGGAAGGCCCGAAAGAATGGAAACCGGAACCGGATGAGGTGATGCATCGCGCCGAGTTCTGGCAAACGATGCGCGGTTGCCTGTCGAAACTTCCGCAAAAAGTCCGCGACGTTTTCACGATGCGCGAAATGGACGACATCCCGAGCAAGGAGATTTGCGCGATCCTTTCGATCTCCGACAGCAATCTTTGGGTGATGCTGCATCGGGCGCGCATGGCGTTGCGGGAATGTTTGGAGATGAATTGGTTCGATCGACCCGCGGGAGGGAAAGCGTGATGCCGGAAGAACCCTACAATCCATCGCCCATCGGCAATCCATCGGTCCTGGCGCGGCGCAACTGGCTCCAAACCAAGCTCGTCATTTTCATCGGCAAACACACGCCCAAATGCAACGAGATGGTGCGGATTTTATCGCAATCCATGGACAAGCCGCTTCCGCTGAGCATGCGGATCAAGAAACGCATTCATTACCTGATCTGCTGCTGGTGCCAGCGTTACGAAGAACATCTTCGCTATATTCGCGATACTGCCCGTCGATTCCCAGAGCATGCCGACGAAGTTCCCGGACCGCCGCTCAGCCAGAACGCGAAGGAGCGAATGAAGCAAAAGCTCGCTGAGCAGGTGCGATAAATCGCTTCTTCTTCTGTAGTGCGACAGTCATAGACCGCCGCTACAAAAAGTCTCATGAAGGCATTGCGCAATCTGTTTACAAACCGATGGCTCCTGTTCGCCGTCGCTCTCTACGTAGCGTCATTACTGGTACTCTCGCGACGAGCGGAATTTTCCGCCAGTGTAGCCGACATCGGTGATGCCGGCCGATTCCTTCTCGCTGTATTCACTTCCCACCGGGATCAGCGATCCCGGCTACAGCTGTAAGGATTCTACGCGCATCGCGACGAATCGGCTGAAGCGCAGTTGGGATAATCCGCCTGCGAAACAAACCAAAACCCAAACCGTAATGATATACAAAACCATACTCGCCTCTTTAACCGCGCTGGTCATTGCTGCGACGAGCAGCTTTGCCCAGGAAAGCCACAAGAGTGGCCCGTTCCAAGGCGCAAAAGCAAACAAGGGCTTCGTCACGCACACGACGCAAAACGGCAAGAGCACCCTTACGCTGTCGGCTGACTTCGTTCCGCCACAGACGCCCGATCCACACTGGCAGGTCGTAGATTCGAAGGGGAAGACCTACCTCCTGGATCGACTCATGATCAAGGGAGACAAGATGAACAAGTCGATCGTCGTTCCTGAATACGTCAAGGACGTCGCAAAAGTGCAGATGTGGTGCGCCTTTGCTGAGACGAATCTCGGCGAAGCTTCCTTCGAACATCCGGTCAAATAACGTCGAGCGCCGGCTGGCCGCGCCTAGCGAGTGGCCGGCCAGCCCGGCAACAATTTCAATTCACATCAAAACTTATGAAGATCTCAACCAGAACACTAG
>JBIOVE010000247.1:0-4543 GCA_044867565.1 Candidatus Udaeobacter sp.
TAGACACGACGCATTGCCTTGCGTTCATTAAGCTGAACCCGGGCCTCCTCATCTTTCATCGATTCAAGAAGCGCCTCGGCCTGACGTTCGCTCATCTGCCCCTCCTTTTCCACTTTTGCCTCGGCCAACTGCGCCTCTTTGTCCGGGGTTTTTTGTGGTTTGTCCTCGCCAGCCCCTTTCACTTCGCCAGCAAATTTTTTCTGCGGCGATTCCGCTGGAGTAGCGGTTGGGGTAACATCTTCGCCCTCTCCTGGCGTGGGCGACGGCTGTTCGTTTCTGCTCTTCTCCTGCTCTGTAGCCGGGGGCGTCGACCCCGGCTCGGGAGTGGGGGAGGATTCTCCGCCCTCGCCTTTCCGCTGCTCATCTCCCTGTTTTTCCTGGTTGGGTGATGGCGAAGGAGATTCGCCCGCTTTTGGTTGCTCGGACTTTTGCTGCTGGTTCTTTCCCTGAGACTGGTCATCCTTCTTCTGCTGTTGATCTTTTCCACTTCCGGATTGGTCTTGTGATTGCTGTTGGTCGTCTTTCTGCTTTTGCTGACCCTGTCCCTGCTGTTGCTGTTGTTGCTGATCCTGTTCTTGCTGGTTTTGTCCGCCTGAGGCGGACTGCTGATTCTGCTGATCTTGTTTGTTCTTTTGCGGTGGCGAAGGGGAAGGGGAAGGTTGTTGCTCTGGTTCTTTCTTGTTTTTTAATTCCTCGATCTTCTTCTTGACGTATTCGTAGTTGTCTTTCGCTTCTTTGTTTTGCGGTTCCAGCTTGAGCGTCTGCTCGTAATGATCGAGTGCGTTTGTCCAGTCGCTAAGCTTCTTCTCGTCGCTTTTTTGTGTTTCGCCGCGCTGATAAAGTGTGTTGCCGAGATTGTAATGACTCTTGCTCTGCAAACGCGCATCAGGTGAGAGCAATGCCTGACTAAACGATTCGAGGGATTTGCTGTAATCTTTTAATTTGTAAGCAGCAGCGCCCGAATCGAACTGAAGCTTATCCTCAGCGCGCGATTGCGGATGCGACTTTAGCGTTTCCTGAAACTGGTTGTAGGCATCTTCGAACTTCCCGTTCTGATATGCCTCCAGCCCTGGAGTTGCACCGAAAGCAAACTGGCAGAGAAAGATCACGAGCACAGCCGTCGCGGTTGCCACTTTTGCGAGCGCGGGAACGTGAATTCTCGCGCGCACGCGTTTGCGTTCGCCAATCAAGATCGACAACGCGAGCGCGACGAGTGCGGCGCCCAGCGGCCATTCATAACGTTCAATCGGGCGGCGCGACAAACGCACATCGACCTCAGCAGCTTGCATCTTTGCCAGTCCTTCATTGTAAATCTGCTGCATCGTGCGCGGTCCATTCTCCAAATGGAGATAAAATCCGCCGGTAGCCTGGGCGATTTCGCGCAGAAGTTTTTCGTCCAGTTTCGATTTCACGACCTGCCCGGCTGAATCTTTAACGAAAGCCGTCTCGCCGTTTTGGCTGGTTATCGGAATTAGTGAGCCTTGCGGCGTGCCGACACCCACCGTGAGAATGCGTACGCCAGCCTCGGCCGCAGCTTTTGCAGTTTTCACGGCGTCGCCGCGTAATTCTTCGCCATCTGTAAAGATAAGGAGCGCGCGATTTCCAACCGCGCTTTTTCCGAAGCTCTGCATAGCCAGATCAATGGCGCTCGAGATATTGGTGCCGCCTTCCGGAATCGTCTTGGTGTCGAGATCGCTGATTGTCTCCATCACTGCTTCGT
Source organism: Candidatus Udaeobacter sp. (assembly GCA_044867565.1). Classification (GTDB taxonomy): domain Bacteria; phylum Verrucomicrobiota; class Verrucomicrobiia; order Chthoniobacterales; family UBA10450; genus Udaeobacter. The sequence goes on from JBIOVE010000247.1 coordinate 1,721, forward strand.
AATCAATCGTAAGCGGTGCTTGTAAAAAGGCGCGGCCAGCGAACGCAATCAGGCCGACGCGGTCGCCCTGCAACTCGTTGATCAAGTCACGGGCAGCGAGCCTGACGCGCTCGAGCCGGTCAGGCTGAACGTCATTGGAGAGCATGCTGCGCGATGTGTCCACCGCGATCAGCAAGTCGAGACCTTTCCGTTTCACATCCTCGAACGTATAACCCCAGCGCGGCTGCGCGAGACTGACCAGAGCGAGCGAAAGCGCGAGTAACTGCAACCCAAATCTCACCACGCGTCGCGGACGATTTACCGTCCCTGCAAGCTGCGGCAGCAATCGCGCTGAAACAAACTCATGCAAGCGCCTGAGCCCGCGGCGCTCCGCGCGAACAAACAACGCGATCAGAATCGGGATCAGAAGCAATCCCCAAAGCCATTGTGGTGCGCCAAACGTCATAAGGTTTCTGTCATCTCGAGCGAAGCGAAGCGGAGTCGAGGGAGGCCGCAGAAATACTCAAAGGCAACACGACGGGATTCCTCGACTTCGCTCGGAATGACTATTGGATCGCTCACGGTAATTTTTTCCACAAGGTTTGGGACAAGATAAGTTGCGTGAGCAACAATCCACATCCGCTCATAAGGCACAGGGGAAATAGATCACGGTACTGTTGATATTTTTTCACACTCACCGTCGATTTCTCCAGCTTGTCGATATCGTGATAAATATGTTCGAGCGACTCCGTATCGGTCGCCCGAAAGAATTTGCCGTCTGCGATTTTTGCGACCTCTCTCAGACCCGCCTCGTTAAATTCCACGCGCTGATTTTCATAAAGCATATTGCCCAAAGCGTCGGTTAATGGACCTCGTGAAGTGAAGATCGGCGCTGGTGCGATTCCGGTGATTCCGGCTCCGATGGCATATAGGTGAATCTTTAATGCTTTCACCGCTTCCGCGGCAGTATTCGGCGGAATTTTTCCGGAATTATTTTCTCCGTCGGTCAGAAGCACGAGCGCGCGGCTTTTTGCGCGTTTATCGTTCAATCGGTTGGCTGCCGCTGCCATTGCCGATCCAATTGCCGTGCCGTCTTCGACCAGTCCAATGCGCACTCTTTCCAAGTTTTGCAAAAGCCAATCATGGTCCAGGGTCATCGGACTTACGACGTACGGACGGCCCGCAAACGCGATGATGCCGATGCGATCGTTAGGCCGGGCCTCGATAAATTTGCGTGTCACTTCGCGGATCGCATCGAGCCGCGTGGCCTCCTGCCCACCGATCGCAAAATCTTTCGTCAGCATCGAGCCGGAGACATCGAGCACGAGCATAATGTCAATCCCGCTTGCCTCGATTTGGTTGAGAGTTTTCCCCAGCTGCGGACGCGCGAGCGCAACAACGAAAATCGCGATGGAGGCCAGCAGCAACGTCCGCAGAATCTTCCCGGCGCGGGCCGCACTCTGCTTCCCAAGGGCGCGAAGGCTCGCTGTCGATGAAAACGTCAACGCGGCGGCTGGTCCGCGTTTCCCGCGCAACCAGGCGAGCAATGGAATCGCGAGGAGCAACAAGAGCAACCACGGACGCGCAAACGTCAATGCGCTGTTTGCTGTCCACCAATCAAACAGTCGCAAGTTGTCCTCCTTGCACAAAACGGACCGCTTCCTCCAGCAATAGTTGGCTATCCGAGGAAGTGGCTTCGTAGCGCGCGAACTTGATCAGGTCGCACCGATTTAAGAAATCTTCGAGCAGCAGTTTTTCATCTTCTGAGAACGGCGAACTCTTTCTAAGTCCCACCAGAAACTCAACCGAAGTTTGGCGGGTCACAGGCAAATTGAACTGCTCCGTGACGTAACGTCGAAGTACATCGGAGACGCGAATGCTAAATCGATATGGATCCATCTTCTCAATCTCTGGTCGCATTTGTTCGAGCATTGCCAGAGCGCGCTCCCGCGGTAATTGAATCGGCGTCGGACGTCGCAAGCCCCTTGCAACAAACCAGACGATCAAGCCGATAATCGCGAGTGAGACGAAAACTCCGACAAAAATCAGCCATGGCGGAATCAGGGAGTAATCGACCGGTGGGGCAATATCATGAAATTCTTCAGCAGCGAAAATCGAGACGCCTGCCATGCTCGAAGTCGTTTTAAAAGCGAATTGCTGGTGCTGTCCAGGTTCGAGGACCCTCATCCTCGCCTTCTCCCAGCGGGAGAAGGGAACGCCTGTCCCTTGGAGAGAGGATGGGGGTGAGGGAATCCTAAGCAATTGCAAAGCAGGTTTGGTCAACTCCATCACGTCATCGAACACCGAGCCGGCGCTCGCGTTGCTTGAAGAACGACCGCAGCGCTGGCAAATAATCCTTCCCCGTCTGCAGCGCGATCGTGTCAATATTATTCCGCCGGAGCGTCCGCGAAAGCTCCGTTCCCTGTGCATTGACGAGATCCGAAAAACGCATCCGTGTCGCGCGATCGGCCGTGTTGATCTCAATTTGATCGCCTGTTTCGGCGTCTTCCAGAGTGATAATGCCGACGTTCGGCAACATTCTTTCCCGTTCATCATGAATGTGGATGGCCACGAAATCGTGCCGCCGCCCGCTTATCGCCAACGCTCGCGAGAAATCCGGCGCCTGGAAATCCGAGATGAAAAAGACCACCGCGCGACGCGTGACGATTTTATTTAGATAATCGAGCGCCAGCGCCGGTTCTGTCCCGCGTCCCTGCGGTTCGAAAAACAGAATCTCGCGGATCAGCCGCAGCGTATGTGACCGGCCCTTTTTTGGCGGAATAAAAAGCTCAACGCGGTCGGTGAAGAGAACGAGGCCCACCTTGTCGTTATTCCGGATCGCGC
>JBIOVE010000248.1:0-8979 GCA_044867565.1 Candidatus Udaeobacter sp.
GAGAATTTACGGATGTCGAGCTTCATCGGCGATTTTGCGTGTACCAATCGTCGCGCGTAAGCGGAAGTTTTGTCTGGCCAGATGCGTCGAGCTTTCCCAGCAGCGTCTGGTAAACAGCAATGTGACCGCTTCGAAATCCGTGTGCCGAGCCGGCAATGTAAAGCCGCCAGATTCGATAAGTTGTTTCGTCGACAGAGCGGAGCGCTTCATCGTGATGCGCTTCCAATCTGCGAAGCCAGTGCTGCAGAGTGAGTGCATAATGTTCGCGTAAGTTTTCCACGTCTCGAATTTCAAAACCGGATGACTCCGCGGCGCCCAGCATGATTGGCAGGGGCGGAATATCGCCATCAGGAAAAACGTATTGTTCGATAAATGAGCCATCGCGGTTATCTGGTCGCGCGATGATATCCTCACCGATTGCCTGGTTAAGAAAAACGCCACCTGGTTTGAGCGCCCGATGCGCAGCCGTGAAGTAATCCACCAGCCGCTCGCGTCCAACGTGTTCGGCCATCCCAACGCTTACGATCGCATCGTAAGGTTCGCGGCCGTATGCCACGATCTCGCGGTAATCGCGCAGCTCGATCTTCGCCAGGTTTCCCAATCCAGCTTTGGCAATCTGAGTGCGGCCCCATTCCGCCTGCGGTTTGCTTAAGGTGATTCCGTCCGTGCGCACGCCGAAATGTTTCGCAGCATGAATGACGAGAGAGCCCCAGCCGCAACCAATGTCGAGCAAACGCTGACCCGCTCGTAAACGTAATTTGCGGCAGATGTAATCAAGTTTTTGTTCCTGAGCGACATCGAGGTCGTCGCTCGGCGACCGGAAATACGCGCACGAGTAAACCATTTGCCGATCCAGCCAGAGGCAATAAAAATCATTTGAAACATCGTAATGGAACGTTACCGCACGCCGATCACGCTCCGGTGAATGACGCTTGCCACGGATTCGCGGCAGCAGTTGCCTCGCGGCACGTCGCATTGCCGATCTTCCATTTCTCTCTGGAAGCGCGATCAGCAGACCACCGAGCTTGAGCTTTTTCCTCCAATCATTTAGGCGCCCGAGCAAAAAATCGCCGATTTCAAATGCGGCCTCGATATCGCCTTCGATATCGAAGTCGTTATGCAGATACGCTTCTGCCAAACCAACTTCAGTCCCGGGTAAAAACATTTGTCCGAGCGCACCGGGATGTTTCAGTGCGAGCGTGGTTGCGCGTGGCTGGTCGTCAGGCCAGCGAGTGCCGTCCCAGAGGCGCACGCCAACTTTCTCAAGTGAGCAGTCAGCGAAAATTTCGCTCAGAACATGACGTGTTTTCTCCTCGACTGTCTTTTCCGAGGAGATCGCGTGCATCGCGTCAATAGTGGCGCAACTTTCAAGTTGCGCAGCGCAAGTTACAAACTTGCGCCACGATTTTAGATCATCCCGAGCTTCATCCGGCCCGCTTCGCTGATCATGTTTTGGTTCCACGGCGGATCCCAAACCAGTTGGACATCGGCTTCATCGATTCCGTCGATGGACAAAATCTTGCTCTGCGCATCGTGGGCGATTGCCGGTCCCATCCCGCAACCCGGAGCGGTCAGTGTCATTTTCACTTCCACTTTGGTGCCGCCTTCCGGTTTCTTGATTAGCCGGCAATCATAAACGAGACCGAGATCGACAATGTTCACTGGGATCTCGGGGTCGTAGCATTGACGAAGCTGGTTCCAGACGTCTTCTTCAGAGACCTCACCGTTTGTAGTGCTCGCACTTACTTGCGCGGTTTGCGCCTGCGGTTTTTCCAAGCCCAGCGCATCGAGATCTTTCTCTGCAATACGCGCCAAACCTTGATAAGTTGCAATGGTGTAGCTTCCGCCGAGGCTTTGCGTGATCACACCGGGTGTCCCAGCCGGGATCGTTGTCTTCTGTCCGCTCGGAATCTGGATTGCCTCGCAATCGCGGTTCAATGTGAATTCAGTGTTCTCGTACATGGCTCTAAAAGTTGAGAACTAATTATGCCACAAATACAAAGAATGACGAATGGCTTCGCCACGCTAAATGGTTGAATCGTTAAACCGTCTTCGACATTCGAGCTTCGTCACTTACCTAGTACACGTCTCGTTTATAGCGCTTGTCGCTCTTTAGTTTTTCGACGTATTCATTAGCCTCATCGACGCTTTTGCCGCCTTGATCTTGCACGATTTTACGCAGCCTTGCATCGACATCCTTGGCCATTCGGCGCGCGTCGCCGCACACGAAAAAGTGCGCGCCTTCCGCGTCGAGCCATTTCCAAATTTCGGCCGCGTTTTCCATCATGCGGTGCTGCACGTAAAGCTTCTCCGGCTGATCGCGTGACCACGCGCAATCGAGCCGTGTAAGAATTCCCTCGTTCCTGAATGCGTCGAACTCGTCGCCGTACGCAAAATCGCATCTCTCATGCTGCGATCCGAAAAAGAGCCAGTTTTTCCCTTTCGCCCCGGTTGCTTTTCGTTCTTGCAAATACGCGCGAAACGGCGCGACTCCGGTGCCGGGTCCCACCATGATGATTGGAGTCTCGGGGTTTTCTGGCAAATGAAAATGTTTCGCCACGCTGGGGTAGACCGGTACAGGCACATCGTCCGCGCGTTCCGCAAGAAAGGACGAGGCGACCCCTTTGCGTATGCGACCGTGGCTTTCATAGCGAATCACGTCCACGATGAAATGCACCTGGTCGGGATACGTTTTCAGGCTCGAGGCGACTGAATAAAGTCGCGGCTGCAATTTCGTGAGCAAGCCAACAAATTCCTCCGGCGCGAAGCGAGCAGACGGATGTTCGAGGAGAAAATCGATTGTCTCCATACCCCACAGATAAGTATCGAGGTCCTGTTTGCGCTCTGGAACGAGAAGATCGCTCAGCAAAGGCGCGGCACTGGCGCGTTCGGCGATGGCCCTCAAAAACTTGGGCGTTGGATGAGTAATCCCATAATCTCGCAGGAGCGCTTCGCGGAACGTCGTAGCCGGTCCTTTTGGTCGCGGCACTTGTTCATTGCCCGTCGCTCCCAGCGCATGAATGATTTCATCGACCAGTTGTGGATCGTTTGTTGCATAAACTGCCACCGAATCCCCGACCTCGTAGTTTAGTCCCCAATCAGTCAGATCGAGTTCAAAATGGCGCGTGTCCTTCGCTGACTCCGGACCGCTCAGGCGACGGTTAACAAGGAGCTTGGCGGGAAACGGATTTGCTCGGGAGTACGGCGGAGCGGCGACGGTAGCTTCAGCAGGCATAGCGGCTTTGTAGCGGCGTTCTCTGATCGTCGCAAGTTATTAGCCGTCATTACCGATTGCGAGCGTTGGGCAAACGTCCATGGAGCGCTTTGCGGCGTCCGTTTCTTCCGGTGTTTCTGGTTGTTTAGCAAAATGAACGCCAGTCTCGTCGCGGTTGTACGTCAAAAGGTTCGGCGCTTCCTCAAGACAGAGACGACACAACGCGCAGCTCGTATCCACGTACCAGGGTCCGGCCGCGTTCTCAGGCTGTTTGCTTAATTTGTCTGCCATGACGGCGAGCGTTTGGGAGGAACGGGTTTAGCCGGAAGAAGAAGGAACGCGCGAATGGCGTTTGCCGTGGCGGCTTTTCATTGGTGCATCCGAAGCAATCGCGAAATCCACCTGCCGCTTGAAGGCATCGACGCGCGCAACAAAGACGCGCACCTCGTCACCGACACTGAATCGTTTGCGAGATCGTCTTCCAACGAGCCGTCGTTGAGCTGGCTCGAATAAATAAAAATCGTCCGTCAGCGACGAGACGTGGACGAGACCCGTAATAAGAGCATCGGGTAATTCAACCGCGAGGCCGTAATTGCGGACATCGACTATCGCAGCGCGAAAAATCTGTGGGTTGCGTTCGTCGAGCTGTCGTTGGAAAAACTCGAGCTTTTTCATCCGAACGGATTCGATTTCCGCCTCGGCCGCGACGCGCTCAGTCGTTGAAATATGCTCTGCGATCGATGCGACCTGGCTCATGTCCGGATGGTAGGGTCGGCGCGCTACGCTGACCGGACGGTGCAGCGCGGCGTCCCCACCCAAAGCACGATGCACCACCAGATCGGCATAACGCCGAATTGGACTCGTGAAATGCAGGTAGTTGGGTTTGGCCAGTCCATAATGGCCGAGAGGCTGTGGAAAGTAGCGGGCACGTTTCAGACTTTTCAGCAGACCGATCTTGAGTGCCTGCTCTTCTGGTTTACCGCGAATCGAGGCAAGCAGACGCTGCACCTCAGCGCGATGCGTCAGATCGCCGACGTTGTAGTTAAAACTGAGCACGAACTCGCGATACTCCGCCAGCTTTTCCGGGTCGGGATTCTCGTGGATGCGATAAACCGTGGGAACGGCGCGCTTCTTTAACTCGCGCGCGACGGCCTCGTTTGCAGCCAGCATGCATTCCTCAATCAGTTGGTGCGATTCGTCGTTCTCGATCCGCTCTAGTTGCACAGGCGCGCCTGTTTCATTCAGGCGCACTTTTACTTCCGGAAAATCGAGGTCAAGCGATCCATGCTCAAAACGCTTCCGCCTGAGCAACGAGGCGAGTTCCCAGGCAACGTGCAGCCGTTCGCTCAATCGATCGCGCGGCGTGGATTTCAAAATCGCGTAGGCCTGCTTGTAAGTGAGGCGATGCGCGCTGCGAATCACGCTGCGGACAAACCGCGCGCTTTTGGCGACTCCATTTTTGTCGAACTGAATAAAGACGGAATGCGTGAGCCGATCGGCTGCCGGATTGAGACTGCACACGCCGTTGCTCAATCGCTCTGGTAACATCGGGACCACACGATCGGGGAGGTAAACGCTGTTTCCACGCCGGCGCGCTTCGCGATCGAGCGCGCTCTCCGGTTCTATGTAAGCTGCCACATCGGCAATGTGCACGCCGAGGCGCCAACCGCCGTTATCGAGTCTTTCGACGTGAATCGCATCGTCGAAATCGCGCGCGTCATCAGGATCGATTGTGACAATAAATTCTTTGCGCAAATCCTCGCGCCCTTCGAGTTGTCGTGCTTCGATCTCATCGGGAATTCGATTCGCTTGCTGCAAAACTTCTCTCGGAAACTCCGTCGGCAGATGATATTTCCGGATGATCGACAGCATGTCGACGCCCGGCGCTGAGGCTGGCCCGAGCACTTCGATGATTTCTCCTTCGGGATTGATGTGGCGCGATTCCCAAGTCTCCAGACGCACGACAACTTTATCGCCCACTGTAGCGGCGGTCTGCTTGCCGCGCCGAGGCTCGGCGGAGGCGGGTGACCGTCGATCCCGATCAGGACGCACGTACACGTCGTGCACAAGTCTCGGATCATCGGGAACAACGTAATAAAAATTGCGCGAATGCTGCAGCGTCCCGACGATCGTATCGTGTGCGCGCTTCAAAATTCGAATCACGCGTCCCTCGCGTCGCCCTCTGATGCGTCCGTAGGGCGCGTCCCGCGAGATGCGAGCAACCACGCGGTCACCGTGCATGGCTGTTCCCGTATTTTCGGCAGCGATAAACGTATCCGATTCGCCGGGTTTTTCACTGATAAGAAATCCATATCCGGCCTGATGAATATGGAGGGTGCCAGTGATGAGATCGGCCGCGGGTGGCAGAACGTAGCGATTCTTCCGGATCCGCGCGATCTCGCCTGCGCGTTCGAGGTCGCGGAGCGCCTGGTTTAGACCCATGCGCACGCCACTCTTTCTTCCGAGAGCTCTCGCCAGTTCACTTTTGTCCATCGGCCGATAATCAGCCGACCCCAGAAGCGCCAGAATTTGTTCCTGAATCTTACGTCCGTTTGAAGCCATCGCAGCGAAACAATGTCGTTGGAGTATTGCTGATGTAACGCGGTTTCAACCGGAGGTCGAATAATGCAAAAAGCGATTACGGCTGGCGCATTTGCGATTGCACTGGCGACCATTGCTTCATTTGCTGCAGGAGGAGCCAAGATGAGGATCACAAGTTCTGCTTTTCAAGAAGGTGCAAACATTCCATCCAAATTTACATGTGATGGCGCGGATACCAGCCCGCCTTTGCAGATTGCAGATGTTCCTTCTGGGACAAAGAGCCTCACGTTGATCGTCGATGATCCGGATGCACCGGGCGGATTGTTCACACATTGGACTGCTTGGAACATCTCTGCGCAAACCAGCAACATTGGGGAAGGAAGCGCGCCAAAAGGAGTTCAGGGGACAAATGACTTCGGCAAATCGGGTTACGGCGGCCCGTGTCCGCCCTCGGGCACGCATCGTTATTGCTTCAAGATCTTCGCGCTTGATCGCGAGCTGGATTTGCCCTTCGGCGCAAAACGGGGCCAGCTCGACGCGGCAATGAAAGGTCACATCGTCGCCCAGGGCGAATTAATGGGGCAGTACTCGCGAAAAAAGTAGCGCAAGCCTCTGGCTTGCGAATCGCGGATCGCGAAGCGAGACGAAGGCGCCGCATTCGCGGCGTGTTTCGAATAAAGCAGCGCGTGTGATAGTCTCACCCATGATGGGTCGGAGACCTTGGAAAATCGGCGACCGCATTTTCGATCTCTCCCGGCACGGGCTGATCATGGGCGTCCTGAATGTCACTCCGGATTCGTTCTCCGACGGCGGGAAATTTTTCACGGTGGAGAAAGCGGTGGAGCACGGCCTGAAAATGGCTGAGGAAGGCGCGCAAATCATTGATGTTGGTGGTGAATCAACGCGACCCGGCGCCGAAGCTGTCGCCGAAAAGGAAGAATTGCGCCGCGTGATTCCGGTGATCGAAGAATTACATGCGAAGATCGACACCATCATTTCAATCGACACTTCGAAGGTTCACATCGCACGCGCAGCGATTCAGGCAGGAGCTTGCATTGTAAACGACGTTACCGGAGGACGAGGCGATAAAGGTATGATGCCGCTCGTTGCCGAAAATAAATCGGCTTTCATTATCATGCACATGCAAGGAAATCCGCGAACGATGCAGGTCGAGCCGCGATATGCTGACGTTGTCTCGGAGGTGACTGATTTTTTTCGACAACAGTATGCACGCGCCATAGAGTGCGGTATTGACCCCATGGCGATTGCGTTGGATCCGGGAATTGGTTTCGGGAAAACGCTGGAGCACAATCTCGAGGTGCTCGCGCAGCGTGACCGGTTGCGTGTACACGACCGGCCGCTCGTGGTTGGTGTCTCCCGCAAATCTTTTCTGGCGAAACTGATCGGCTCTTCAGAGATGAGTGACCGGCTGGCGCCCGCAGTGGCGTTGACTTCGCTTCTGCGCGTGCGGGGCGCGGACATATTCCGCGTCCATGACGCCAAAGAAAATGTAAATGCCTTACAGGTAACGGAAGCAATTCTTCAAAGGACGCAATGATTGACGAAATTATCCATCTCTGGCTCAGAGGCTGGCGCAGCGCCTTTGAAATCATTTTGCTCAGCGTGGCCATCTACTATGGCTATCTTTATTTCCGTGGGACACGCGGCGCGAAAGTGCTGACCGGGCTGGCCATCGTTTTTCTGACGCTAACGTTAATTTCGCAACTACTTAATCTGGTTGTAATCGGCTGGATCGTCCGAAGTTTTTCAGTTTTCCTGGCGGTCGCACTGGTAGTGATTTTTCAACCGGAACTGCGGCGTGGCCTGGCTGCGCTCGGCGGACATCCGATTTTCTCGCTGACGAGCGAAAAACGAGAAACCGTACACGATCTGGCCGAGGCGGTGACGCAACTGGCAAACAAGCAATTCGGTGCACTCATCGCGCTTGAGCGCGATACGTCAATTCGTGTTTACGAGGAAACCGGCGTAACGATCGATGGCGATTTTTCTGTGGAGCTCATTCTGGCCATTTTTCACCCAAAGGCTGCACTTCACGATGGCGGAGTTATCATTCGCAACGGACGGATTGCCGCCGCGGCCTGCATTTTTCCCGTCAGCCAACGGGAGACGCTGGACCGCAGTCTGGGGTTACGTCATCGCGCTGGCCTTGGAATCACCGAAGAATCGGATGCGGTGGCGGTGGTCGTCTCCGAAGAGACGGGCGGCATTTCCATTTGCCACCGGCGGCGAATCGAGCGCAATTTCACTCCGGAAACATTTCGGCAACGCATCGCGGAAATTTTGTTGCACGGCAATTATGAAGAGACTGATCCTGAGAAACTGGCGCGCGAAGTTGATCTCCCTACTGCTCGCGACAATGCTTTGGTACCTGATCAAAAAGAACGTAGCGACGACGCCCTCGCCGTCTGAAAGGCCGTCTGCCACGCCGATCACCGAAACACGCTGACGGCAGCCTAGCGTAAGAAACGGGACAGATTTTCTTCTTCCCAGCGTTGCGCTCGCCGGAAGCTTGGAAATTTGCGCTCTTGGCGGTTGAATTCTTCAGTGTGAACTCGCCGGCGGCCTATCGACAGCGCCTTATCCGGCACTACGGAATGCAGCATCTCGTGATAAAGCACGTAGCGTAGAAACCAGAGCGGCACAAATGGCTGATCAAGTGCCGGGTTGATTCGGATGACGCGATCTTCCTCCTGGATTGTGCCAAAGATGAAGTATTCCCTCGGACGATGTTTTCGCCGGCGGCCCCACAGGACTTTGTAACCGCGAAGACGCCCGCGAAAATACCGCTGGTTCAAATTATCGAAGATCGGTCGTAGATCGAAATGCGTTCCCTCGTGCCGCAAATTCAACTGCCGTTGCATCGGCAGTTTGGGGTGTGCGAGTTTTCGTTTCGTCTTCGTCTGTTTCTTCCTGGCCATCGCTTTAGTGCCCTCCCAAAACGAACAAGTGGACACTACTTTAGAGGTCTTTAAATCGGGTGACAAGCGAAGCGCCGATCTTTCCTGATAAAGCTCGCAAATACCTGAACACAAGCAACTTAAATCACACGCCTGACGTCTAGTAGGCAGAAAAATGTAATCTCCAATACCCTTTGGCGAAGGCCGAGCGAACAGGAGCAAACGACCCCAACTTTGGTTACAACGTCGTTTCATCGAATCGCCTTTACCTTTTGTTCAATTCCGAAACAGATCGCGGGAGTTTTG